>NZ_DBNG01000015.1:0-23586 GCF_002299105.1 Methylophaga sp. UBA678 | reverse complement strand
TTTAATCGCTGTTTTTCTCTAATGGGTTTACCCAATGCTCCATATTATCCGGCGAATACTACATCACAAGACCTTGTTGATAATGGCGCTTGGCAGAATGCTTCTAACCAAGTAAATCCAAATGGTATGTTCTTATCAAAGATAGACCTTGAGAATGATATCGCTCTTGAGTTGGAAGCTGAACTCTTAGCTTTCGCTGGTGAAACGGACGTTGTAGATGCCATCAAGTATTTGCAAGGTAAAAAAGCGATTAGAATGCGAGAGTTTATTTCACAAAATAGAGGTGCGTTTGTCAATTTGGTCGGTGGTGAACTGGCAAAACCCTTAGCATTCGCAGTTGCTCAGGTAACAGCTTAGTATGGCCAATTTTGAATTTACTCCAGATCAAGAAGCTGCAATTGTGTCAGGTTCTAATATGGTTATTACTGCTTGCCCAGGAAGCGGTAAAACAACTATTGTCGTAGAAAAAATAAGAAATGAAGTGCAATCGCTTCCTGACTATAAGGGCGTGATTGGTATTACGTTTACGGTAAAAGCCAGCAAAGAATTAAAACAACGGTGTAAAAAAGATGCGTGTGATTTAAAGGCTAGTTTTTTCGGGACAATTGATCATTTTTGTTTAAGCGAAATTATTTATCCATTTGGTTCCAGATTGATAGGCCACTTTTCGTCAGCTATTGAGTGCAAATTATTCAATGAGATTCCCCAAGCATTAAAAGATCAACTACCTACTATTTCTGCTTACTCTGGCGACATCAAAAATGACATTTATCCAACATTTGAACAAGACATTAAAACTTTGTATGAGAATGGATATGTTTTGCTTGAGCTTTTAGGGGTAATGGCTAACCATATTCTAAGTAACTCTTTAGCCTGCCAAAACTACTTTCGAGCAAAGTATTCTTCTATTTATGTTGATGAATATCAGGACTCATCTGAACCTCAACATATGCTATTTTTGAAGTTAATAGAACTGGGTTTAACAGGCGTTGCTGTTGGGGATACACAGCAATCGATTTATGTATGGCGAGGAAGTAACCCCGAATATATTACAAGTTTGACCACGCAGCCTGATGTCTTTGAACATCACATAGTTAACATAAACCACAGGTGCCACCCTTCTATTACCAACTATTCGAACAGATTGTTTAACCCAGCTTGTGATTTAATTCCCACTGATGAAATAAGAGTTCATAGATGGAGTTATCAAGGTACTCAGCTTGATGTGTCTGAACAAGTTAGTGACTCTATTCTTGATATTATTGAAAAAGGTATAACAGACTCTTATTCTAAAATAGGTATTCTAGTTAGAAATAATATATCTCTGGAGTTTCTAGAGCAAAAACTAAAAGTCCCTTTTAGAATTTTTGATGAAGATCCATTAGCTGTTAGAAATACCCGTATTACTAATTTGTTTACAAGCTTACTGCGGTATCGTTTTAATACTGATTATAGGGTTAACGATGTAATCGAAATGGTTGAACGGTACATAAGAATTCAAGAGCAACAAGTCCCTAACCTTCGCAGATTGATTGTTGATGTTATGGGTAAAGATCATGAAGAGCTTGCAGAGTCGATTATTTATACTTCTGAAAATATTTTTAATTGTATTGTTTCAGATTCAGATAAAGCGCTAATTCATAATATTTGTGTTGATAGTAAGCTACTAAAACATTATCTGCCAATTGACGAAAATGAAGTACAAGTAATGACTCTACATAAATCCAAAGGACTGGAATTTGATGTGGTTTATCATTTAGATCTTTATGACTGGGTTCATCCTAAAAGGCTTGTTGTTCCGGGCTCATGGGATGTTCATTACGATAACTGGGAGCAAGAGCTGAATCTACATTTTGTTGGTATTACTAGAGCAAAAAAGCACTGTATATTAGTTACCAGCAGCAATCGTATTAACTATCAACATCAAGTTAAAAACGGTAACCCATCTCAGTTTTTTGATTTACCTGGATTAGAGGGTTTATATACGCAATAATAGCATTTTTAAGTCCTGTATTTAGCAGGAATATACCACCATCATCATTGTTTCGAGGCGCTTGTACGAGCATAAGGGACAGTTTTTTGGGGGGCACTGAGCGGTAAAGTTAACACTAAATGGGGTAAAAGTGAGTTAGAGTCGCCCCCCCATTTGTTAATAGAAGACTTTATTCAACTAATTTTTTTCAGTTAACAGCCATATGTTACATAGCAATTCGAGTTGCCTTGAATAGTTTCAATCTTCAAATCACGTACTTTTTCCCATTCATCAACCGGGTCAATTCTTGCCCAAGCTTCAAATAGCTGAGTTTGTTGCCTACTTAGTCTTAGGCCGTATTGATCTCGCATGTAGAAATAAATTCTAGCAATATCACCCTGACGGTTAGCTGGTGGTTCTGCACGGCGGTCTTTGAAATCAACTTCGAAATCACATTGACCGTAGGCTCTTGGTTCATTCGGAATCATGCCAAATCGAAAATTTGATCTATCCCCATTGAGTTCTCTACCTAGGGCCTGTTCACACTAAATTTGATAAAATCAGCGCCTATGGAAATTACAAAAGCGCAGTTTAAAATCATTGAGCATTTGCTCCCAATACAACGGGGTAATGTAAAAATACCGAATATACAGGTGATTAACGCCGTATTATACGTGGCAGAACATGGCTGCAAATGGAGAGGTCTTCCGGAGCACTTTGGCTACTGGCATGCCATTTACATGCGAGTGAATCGCTGGGCGAAGAAAGGTGTTTTGGATCACGTATTCTCGGTACTCCAGAGCGCAGATGTTATCAACATCCAAGTTGATCAAGTTTCTTTGGATAGCACGATCATTAAAGTCCACCCCGATGGCACAGGTGCACTAAAAAAAACGGTCAACAAGCCATCGGTAAATCAAGAGGTGGATGGACAACTAAAATTCACATGGTAGCGGCTGACGATAAAACTGCTGTAGCCTTTTCATTATCACCAGGGCAGTCTGGAGATGCACCCGAAGGCCGTGACCTGCTGAGAACCATGGAAGGCTGTGGCTGGGAAGGGGCAAGTGTCATCATGGACAAAGCCTACGAAGGGGATGATACGCGCCAGTTGATTTTGGATTTGGGAATGATGCCTGTTGTTCCTCCAAAGATAAATCGTGTGACACCATGGGAATACGACAAAGAAATGTACAAAAAGAGGAATGAGGTAGAGCGCCTGTTTCGACGACTGAAAGGATTTCGTAGAATTTTTAGCCGTTTTGATAAACTTGATGTCGTATTCAGGTTCTTTATCAACTTCTCATTGATTGCTGATAGGCTAATTAGTGTGAACAGGCCCTAGTAAAATCATAGTTGACATCTACCTATAAAAATATACAAATGAACATATGATTTATTAAGAGGCAATTTAGTGGCTAGACGAAGATTTAATTCCTCCAAACACTTTCGTTCACAAGCAAGAGTTGTGTATATAAAGAAATTTCAAGAAGGAAAAGCAATTTATACAAATCCAGCAGGTTGTCTTGAAGATGGTTGGCAATGGGAAAGAAAGCCTGGGTTTTGGCCAGAGATGCCAGTAATTTTGAATGGGAACGGAGTTCCATGGGATCTGGGCAATGCTTACCTTCTTTGCCACCTAAACACTGCTCTTAGATCAAAAATGGAATCAATCAAGGATCGAGCAAAAAGCTTGTGTTTTTATCTAAAGTTCATTGAAGACGAAGATCTAGATTTACTTGAATTCCCAGCGCAAACGAGAAGACGATCAACCTATCTTTTCAGATATAAACTACAAGAACTTATTGATCTAGGAATGGCTCCAAGTACCGCAAGTAAACATGTCGGCCATGTCATTGCTTTTTATAGAGGTATACTCAACCACAATCTTGTAGATGAGTCTCGTATTGGATCTAGACCATTTAGAAGCTTTAAGAGGTATGTTCAGACTTTGAATAATGAGGGTTTATCTCGATTTAAAGAGGTCCAAACAACCGATATTTCTATCAAGGTTACAAAAGCAGAAACTCGGCCAGACAGAATAATGGATGGTGGAGAATTGCGCCCTCTATCCATAGCCGAGCAACAGGCAATAATGTGGGGCTTGGAGCGAAAGTATTGCTCAGTAGCAACCGAATTAATTATGCTGACTATGCTCAATACGGGAGCGCGGATTCAATCAGCATGTACCCTTCGTGTAGGCCACATTAAAGAGGCATATGACGAACTTAAACGTACTGGTAAAAGTTGGGTTTTTATTCATTCTCACAGAAGTAGATTCCCAATCGATACTAAGTTTGGAAAGCCTAATAACTTTAGGTTCCCCAAGACCCTTATTGAGAAATTGTTCGTCTATATAAATAGCGAACTAAACGCTAAAAGAATGAAAAGCAGCTTCTTCGGTTTGAGCGATGAAAATTATGTATTCTTAACAGAGCAATCTAATCCATTCTATTCCTCGCGAAGTGAGATCAGGAAGAGGCAAGATGAAGCTGCTCATTGGGTTGTCAATGCTCCTGCATTCAGTCCTCAAAACGGAAGCACTTTTCGGGCAAATATTCGCAATTTCATTGCTCGTGTAAGACAAGATCGGCCTGAACTTGATGAGTTTGCGCCGCACGACCTTAGAGCTACCTTTGGTATGAACATTGTTAGAAAGCTTGCCAACGATCCTGAAAAAAGATTCACAACAACTCATATGGAACTAGCTGTCAAAACCGCTCTTAACCATAACGATATTGCTACTTCTAGACTATATGTCAATTTTGACGAAACGCTGCTTAACGTTAATTCGATTAATGAAATGCATGAAGCTATTATTCTTGACGGATACAAAGTTCTCGAAGCTATCTACGGGGAGAATCGAGTTTGATGGAGTATCGTCCAGAAATAATCATCCACATTACAGACAAGATAACAGAAGTTCTGAAACCCGAAATGACAGTGCTTGAATTCGATATCGACAACTCATGCAGAACTTGTGATGTAGGAAGTTGGTGTTACTCAGTAAGGAGTAATGCAAGAAACCCTAACCATAAGAGCCGTTCTGTCGCTAAGGAATCTATCGTTAAAGACAGGCTAAAGTGTAGTGGTCTAATGAATCCGGACACCAACTAAGGTGGTATTATTGCCACCCTAAACGAGGTGTCAGATGACCAGAAAGAGAAGAAGCTTCACTGCAGAGTTCAAGCATGAAGCAGCCAGCCTGGTGCTGGATCAAGATTACACAATATCGGAGGCTTGTGTGTCCCTGGGGATCGGTGAGTCAGCGTTAAGGCGGTGGGTTAGCCAGCTTCAAGAGGAACGAGGTGGGACCACGCCCAAAAACAAAGCTCTAACGCCAGAGCAGCAACGTATTCAAGAGCTTGAGAAGCAAGTTAAACGATTAGAACTGGAGAAAACGATTTTAAAAAAGGCTACAACTCTCTTGATGTCGGACGAGATGGAACGTACGCGCTGATAGACCAATTAAGTGAGTTAGCCCCTGTAGAAACGGTCTGTCATGTATTTGGAGTCGCTAGGTCAAGTTACTATGGCCGTCGTCAGTCAGCGAAAGAGGTTGATCCAGAAAGGCTCGCTCTCAGGGCGAGGGTTAGCGAGTTCTATAACCTCAGTCGAGGATCTGCAGGCAGTAGAACGATCAAGGGCATGCTGAATGAGTCGGGTATTACGATCGGACGTTACAAGGTCCGCAGCCTGATGAGGGAAGCGCAGCTCGTCAGCAAGCAACCAGGTCGCCATGCATACAAAACCGTAAGACATGAGCGCCCAGATATCCCTAATCATCTGAACAGGGAGTTTGCTGTGCAGATGCCCAATCAGGTTTGGTGTGGTGACATCAGCTTTATTTGGGCTGGCGATCGGTGGGTTTATTTAGCAGTGGTGCTGGACTTGTACGCGCGCCGTGTCGTCGCTTGGGCGGTGTCGAATCACCCTGATGCGGATCTTGTCTGTATGGCGCTGGATCGTGCCTATGAACAACGCGGTAAACCCAAAGGTTTGTTGTTTCATTCGGATCAAGGAAGCCAGTACTCAAGCACCAAGTTTCGGCAGAGGCTATGGCGTTACAGAATTAAGCAAAGCATGAGTAGACGTGGAAATTGCTGGGATAATTCACCGATGGAACGAGTGTTCAGGAGCTTGAAATCCGAGTGGGTTCCTGAAACTGGATATAGGTCATTGAAAGAAACGAAACTCGATATCGGGCGTTACTTTACCCGGTATTACAACACCGTCCGCCCACATGATTACAATAGTGGGCTGACACCGATAAAAGCAGAAGAAAGACTTAATTTACTGTCCGGAAATAGTTGACCACTACATAGTGACCAAATCTCCCAATATTTGCTCGAAAATAAACTATTCTGACCCAATGATCCTAAGAATCATTTGTGTTTTTAAAGTGCTTGCCTAGTCATACGTTGGGTGAATCTATATTTGCGTGGGAGCAGTATCATATTTTTTGTTAAAGATTGACCTATGAACTGAGTAAATATTCAACAAATTGCGGCTGTTTTTGCTGAATGGTCGATTGCTGCCGCCAGACCAGCTGGATGTCTTTTGTTAGCGCATGATCCTCTAAAGGGATTGCACATAAACTTCCATGTTGCACCTCATCAACAACTGACGATGCAAATACCAGCGATATTCCTATGCCTGCCCGAACCGCCTGCTTAACGGCCTCTGTGCTGCCCAGTTGCATTGATACAGTGGGAAAATGCTGGCATTCCTGCAAGTAGTTTTTGAGTATCCTTCCTGTTCCGCTGCCAGATTCTCCGCCTAACAAATTCAGCCCGGACAATATTGATTTACTGATCGATGACAGTTTTGCAAGTGGATGATCTGGAGGCGTAATCAAGACTAATGCTTCAGTTTTCCAGATTTGAGATTCAAAACCAGCTTTACCTGGCCACCATTCCATCAAGGCGATATCGATTTCAGCATTTTCCAGTTTTTCGGCAACGACTGGGTTGCTGTCTATTACGATATCCAGTTTGTCATTTATAAACGCTTGTTTATGCCGGTAATTCTGCAGGTAAGGCTGCAACAGATAAATGCCGATATTTGAACTGGCTCCAATTCTCATGGAGGGTTGATTCACAGCCAGCAAGGCTCTGTCTTGTAGTCGCAACATGCTCTGCGCATACGGCAAAAGACGAAGGGCATATTCAGTCGGCTGGCAACCGCTACGCACACGATGAATCAAGGATACGCAGAGCGTTTCTTCCAGCTTCTGAATATGCTGCGAGATAGTTGGTTGGGCTAATCCCAGCTGCTCGGCAGCTGCCTGAAAACTGCGCTGCTCAATCACCATGATCAAACTTTTCAGCCAGATCAGATTGAGCATGCTATTTCCTTTTGTGCGGGTAATTGGTTGGCCGGATCCAATGGAGGCTCGCCGTTCAAAACCCTGAGAATATTTTCAGCCGCACGTGTTTCAATGGCTAACCTGACCTTGCTCACCGCTGAACCGATATGTGCCGTGAACAAGGTGTTGGGATGTGTTAATAAATTGGGATTGATTTCCTTTGGCCTGTCGAGACGTGCCCAGTCTTCCATTTCAAAAACATCACTGGCATATCCGGCTAAATGGCCGCTATTAAGCTTATCTAAAATGGCACTTTCATCAACAATAGACCCACGGCAGGGATTCACCAAAAATGAACCGGGCCGCATCTGCTGTAAACGTTGTGTATTTAAAAGATGTTGCGTTTGCGAGTTTAATGGCAGTGCCATAATCACGATATCGGCCTGAGCAAGGGCGTCGTCCAAAGACAAAAATTCAAGTTTTAATGCTGCTTGTTGTTCTGCATCCAGAGGCTGAGTGTCGGTATAGACTAAGGTTGCACCCCAACCGCTCAGCCTTTGTGCAATGGCCTGACCAATTGCACCCATGCCGATAATCGCAATAGTGGATCCTTCAATTCCCATTCCGTAAAACTGTGGAAGCCAGCCCTTAAAGTTTCCAATACGTACATGTTGATCCGCCGCCCGTATATGCCGAATTAATCCGACCATTAGGCCGATGGTTAATTCAGCTGTGGGTACTGTTAATAGGTCTGGTACAAAGGTCAGCCAGACATTGTGTTCAGTGCAGGCATCGACATCAAAATTATCATAGCCCTTTAATGCCGCACCAATGACCTTCAGTTGCGGGCAAGACTCTAAAAAAATGGTATCTACCCGATCCGGCATGAATACCATCAAGGCTTCTGCATCCTTCGCCCGTTTCATTGTATCGTTGCGTGATAAGCTGAACGGGGTCTGATTCGTGATCAACTCACAATGCGGTGCTAATATGGCCAACACCTCTTCATGTACTTTATGCGTAATTACCAATTTTGGTTTCATCGTTATCTCCTACTTGAATTTTTTGCGTAACAGGCCGCTCAAGGCATCGACCAATGTGACCATCAGCAGAATCACTAGCAGGATAGCCAATACTTCCTGATATTGCATAATGCGTAGTGAACCCATAAGTTCAAAACCGATACCGCCAGCGCCTACCATGCCCATGATTGTCGAAGCTCTGAAGTTATATTCCCAGCGATAAATTGCGACATCGGCAAACTGCGGCATCACTTGGGGAAGAATTGCGTGATAGAGCACCTGCATCGGTGAGGCACCAGCGGCACGGGCGGCTTCCACCGGAGCGTCATCCACGTGCTCAATCGCTTCGGCAAAGAATTTACCTACCATGCCGATGGAATGCAGCGCTAAAGCCAGCACACCGGGTAAGGCACCGAAGCCGACGGCAGCCACAAAAATAATCCCCATAATCAGTTCCGGAACGGATCGAAGGGCATTTAGAACGATGCGCGCCAGCTGAAAGATCACACCATGAGGTGAGGTATTACGCGCTGCCAGAAATGCCATAGGCACAGAAAATATAACTGCAATTGCGGTACCGGCAATACTCATTGCTAGCGTATCCAGCAAGGGTGAAAACCAGTTTTGAAGGTTGGTAAAGTCCGGTGGGAAAGACTCGCCAGCCAACGTTCCTATTGCAGGCAAGCCATTTGCCAAAATTTCGAAGTTCAGTACATTCACATACCAGGCTGCCAGCAGAACGATGACCAATAAGGTCACCACCTGCAGGGTTTTACGTTTCCAGTTCTTGCTGTAACTTTGCAGCACATCTGTTTGTGTAATCAGGTAGGTATTCATAAATCATCCTTACATCTTGGAAAAATCAAGATTCAGTAATTTACCCATAACACGTATCACGTCATAATCAGCATCGGTAATCGGTGCAAATCCCTCTGCTTTGAAATTCTTCAATATCTCTTTGTCATCCAGGCTGACAAACGCATCTTTAATTTTCACTTTGAGATCCTTATTAAGGTTGGAGCGCATTGCCCAGGGATATTGTGGATAAGGTTTGCTATAGCCCAAAACTTTAACTTTTGCCGGGTCAATGAGTTTACGTTCCACCACATACTTAAAAATCACCTCAGAGAGCCCGCCTGCATCTGCATTACCATTGGCCACATTGACAGCCACAGCATCATGCGAGCCGACGAAGTGTTGTTCGTAATCGGTTTTCGCTTCGATGCCGCCTTCCTCTAAAAGAACCGTTTTCGGGATGAGATGACTGGACGTTGAGGCGCGATCGCCATAGGCCATTTTTTTACCTTTAATGTCGGCATAGGAATCAATGCCTGACTCTGTATTGGCGATCAAAATGGAACGGTATGTCGGTACACCGTCGATTATCATTGCCGCAAACGGTTCAATATCGCTTTTTGATTTGGCCATCACATAAGACAGCGGGCCGAAATAGGCCAGATCAATACGGCCAAAGCGCATCGCTTCAATCATGGATGAATAATCGGTTGTGACTATTAATTCCACCTTTTTGTTTAACTTGGCTTCCAGATAATTTTTTAAGGGTTCATTGCGCTTGATTAGTTCGGAAGCGTTTTCATCCGGCAGCAAGGCGACTTTGAGCATATCCGGATCGGCATCTGCTGCCATACAGGGGCTTATGGCTGTCACCAGCAAGGTGGTGGCTAAGAGTATTTGTTTAAACAGCTTCATTTTGCTATCTCCAGTTGTGTTGCCGTTTTAGTGGGTAAATGTTGATAAGAAGAATTGGATTGCGTATCGGCGGTTTGTTTATCTTTTCTTTTGGGGTTGGCCGATTGTTGATAAATCAACTTGAGCTGTTTGTCATCGAGCTCTTGCGGAGCGGCATCAAACACCACTTGGGCTTGAGCTAAACCAATGATGCGATCGGCAAAACGTTTGGCATATTCAAGCTGATGCAATGAGACGATAGAGGTAATGCCGTCTTCGGCACAGATTTGTTTCAATTGAGACAAAATTTTTTCGGATGTGGATGGATCCAGGCTGGCGACAGGTTCATCCGCCAGAATAATACTCGGCTGCTGAGCCAAAGCTCGGGCAATACCTACTCGTTGTTGCTGGCCACCTGATAATTGATCGACCCGCACCAGGGCTTTGTCAGCAAGGCCAACGCGATCCAGACAATGCAATGCCAATTCAAGATCGGTTTTGGGTGGCGGCAATAAACTACGCCAGAATGAATGATATCCCAGTCGCCCCATGAGTACATTCTGCAGGGCTGTGTGACGCAGAATCAGTTGATGGTGCTGAAACACCATCGCGGTTTTGCGTCGATGCCGGCGCAGTATGCCTTGATTATCCAGTATTCCGAATTCAGCAGAAATCACTTTACCCGAGGTAGGTTTCACCAAATGATTCAGTGACCTCAATAAGGATGATTTTCCCGCACCTGATAAACCTAGCAGCACTGTGAATTCACCACGTTGAAAGTTGATTGAGGTTGCACGTAATGCTTCAATTCCGCCGGGATAGATTATGCCAAGATCGTCTGTGGACAGAATTGGCTGAGGTGAGTGGCTTAACGTCATATCATTACCTTTCGCAATAATTGTCACCGCTGTATTGCGGTTCACAATCGAATGCTAAGGTTTGAATATGACAGAGAAATGAAGCTTAGATGACTATTTTATTTCATAGCTTGACTGACTGGAGTGAAAAAGAACTCACGGGGACAGTACTCTATATGGGGGGTTGAGCACAAAACTAACATTTTAAGAATGCAGGAATATTAATGACTCTTTGTTGAAATCGATCATTTTTGGTTGCACTAAATACCACTGGCATCGAGCACAAAGCGCTACCTATTAAATCCTCAGAAAACAGCGAGCAAGAAGGTTGGAAGTTAGCTAGTTTTTTTTCGGTTCATAATGATCGCTTTGCTCTTGAAGTAAGCTGTTTTTGGGTCAGTCAAACATGAACGCTTTTGAAGCAAAGCCTTAATTTTCCAGCACCCTAATTCATGACGATTAGGCCACGCTCTATTTAACCTTCAACGGCAGTTCATGGCACTAGGATGCCCAGAAGTCGACCTTCGAAAGAAATCTGATCAGACTTTTTTGCTCTTGTGCCTGTGAAGTCCGCAAAGTTGCCGTTCAGATACATTGTTTAGATAAGGACAAAACAGCCAGTTTGAAGGTTGGGTCAATAGTGGCTTATGGTCGAAAGAGACCAATTCGGGGACGCTAAAGACCAATGATTATGAACATTAACCACCCATTTTAATTAAAACTGATGATTTAGAGTTAAGAGAAAACACAGCAGTAGATGGCTCCAACCAGAGTTGATATTGAGTGACTACTCTTACTAATATTTTTCACCTTATCAGATGTTGACATGAGCTCCTCAACCAGAAGTTCGATATTCTATTTGTGCTACCCACTTATTCATTACCTTGCGCAACCATTTCGTTCATAGCCTATGCGCGTTGCTCTAGTTAAAGTGCCTGTTTTTCCGTTTGATCAAAGGTATTACGATAAACGGCAAACGAATTATCAGCTTCAATTTCAACCTCTTTTGTCGAGCTGGCTACTCTCCAAAGCGCTGTTTCTAAATGGTTACTTAAAAATTTTTGTCCTAGATTAATCATTCATTCTTCCTGTATAAATGAACTCTCCAAAATAATTTTGATAGAGCGCTTTTCGCTTTAACATAGGGCCGTGAGATTCCATAGGAAAATGAAGCCAAAATAACGAATCCAAGCAACAACAAAACGATGAATGTATCGAGATTTATTGCTCCAACAAGACTTGATACAACAAAAGGTAAAAATGAACAAAGGCCAGCTAAGAATAGCTTAGTAAAGATTGGCCAATGCTTCGGAGATAACAAATTAAACGGACTTTTACCTAGGTTTATTTTCTCGTATGCTTCCTCAGTCCTATTGACCGCCTCACCATCAGGCTTGAAGCGAACACTCTACAGGCCGCACTCTTCTTGCCTCCCCTATAAGGCATAACGAAGGCATCAACCCAGTAATTATCACCGTTTTTACAACGATTCTTACAATACCCATCCAAGGCGGACCTTTGGCAGACGTGTCCCAAAGTTCTTTAAAGGTAATTTGGGGCATGTCAGGCTGTCGAACCAAATTATGTGCTTGTCCAAGTAATTCATCTTCTGGCACTCAAAAAATCATCATTAATATAGGTAATAACGCCTTTCTTTATTGTTGTAGAGAATATGCTAACATCATCTGAATATTTTAATTCTTTTCCTGTAGCTGGTAAGCTTTTACTCATTACGATGCCTTTTATACTTCAAAAATTTAAAACATTTTCTAATTTTTCTTCTACTAGCAGCATAGCTCTGCACGATTTTAGTCTTTATTATGGTAAATAAAAGTCATATCACAAGTTTGTTAAACGCTAGATACTAGAAGCTTAACAGAATGGAATTTACTTGATTTTCTACAATTCAATTAACCAACTTAAAATGTGATTTACAATCAGTAAGTAGCCTAATAAACATCTTCACGGTAGCGCCCTTGGGCTTTAAGTGTCTGTACGTCTATTCCTAGTGGCGCGATAATTTCATCCAAAACCACCATAACGCTGTTTGCCATATTTCGGCCACCACAAACCAGAATCTGCGCGCCCTTGTCAATCAATTGGCGTAGTTCCACAGCATCTAAAGCAATCTTGTCCTGCACATAGGAACGCTCATTGGTTCGTGAGAAAACGGCATTCAGTTCTGTTAAACGCTTGTCCTTGAGATAGCTATTCAGTTCAGGTTGATAGAGAAAGTCGGACTTGGGACAACGCCCGCCCCAATATAGATGCATGGGATGATGCGCTTTATTATTACGGATGAAACCAACTAAGGGTCCGATACCCGTGCCCGCGCCAATCAGGACTATTGGTGCCTTGCTAGAGAAAGGGCGAAAGCCTGGGTTGGGTTGAATGAAGGCTTTAATGGTATCCCCCACGGATAATGCATGTAAGAAACTTGAACACAGGCCACCGGGGTGCTGGCGCACGCAGATTTCCAAGATACCATCCTTCGAAGCTGAGGCTAGGGAATAGTAGCGCGCTTCGCTGCTATCGGACGGCAGGATGCCGACCAAATCACCCGCTTCGAAATTCGGCAAATTTGTACGCCCCAAAAAACGATTCAGCATGCTTTTACTGTCACCCTCGGGTGACTTAAAGCGCAACACGGCAGTGGGGGCTTGTACCGCTACACCGTAATCTATTCGCTCTGCAAGCTCCAGCGTCATAGTATGTCGATGCACTGGGGTGTGCACCAGAGTCAACTCAGAATTAATCACCTTACCTATTGCCTGGCCCCAGCGGGCAAACTCTTGAGATGACTGGCAGTTAATGCTATCAAGCGGCAGTAACTGCGGCCAGGCTTTAGCAATGAGTGCTGCTTCGACGTCATGAGCGAATTGACAGAAAGCAGGGAATTGCCGATCGCCGAAGCCCAATACGGCAACGGGAAGGTCGGGTGTTTTGGTAATCTTATCTAGACTGGTTAGAAACCGACTAGCCGATGCGGGTGCTTTACCATCGCCATATGTTGCAGTCAGGATAAACAGCCGTTTTGCTTGCGGGTAATTATTTGAAAAGCTGTTCATTGAGTCTGTGTGGACAAGGTACCCGGCCAGGTTAAGAGCATTATGCAAGGTTTGGGCAAAGCCCCAAGTACTGTTGCTCTCGCTACCAACCAGTATCACTGTGTCAGCAAGTCGGGGGGTAGTATTATTGCTGATGCTCACAGCCGACTGTTTACGATTCCACCAAATCTGGATGCCGGTCCATGTCATGAGTGGTACAGTAAGTGTGCTCAGACCTAATAATAAGCCTAGCCACCATAGCCCATCCCCGGTGTGCAGCATATAAATAAACTCATAGATTACCTGCTTACTAGCATAGGGCTGGAAGGCTAATAGTTGACCTGTAGACTGATCAACAAAACCACGGCCCAGGTTAGTTGTGATTGAATAGACATCGTTTTGATCTTGTGGATACGGATAAACCAACTCTCGAAGCTCGGTCACAGAAATGGCCTGTAATGCCGAAAGCGTATTAATTGATGCCGGTTTACCGCCATTCACCTTTTCTGGGAAAGCAGGCTCAGCGGATTGATAATCGGGTATTAATTCAAAGGTTATAGCTGACATATAAAGGCCAGTGGTCGCCGATAGTATCAGGCCAAGTATGGCGATTCGACCTACTTGAAGGTGTAAACGCTGTATAAAAGAGCCTTGAATGGGTCGGAAAATATGACGCCAGCCGCCCAGTCGATTTGCCAACATGAAGGCACCTGAAAACGTTAATAACAGCAACATAAAGGCAGCGACACTGGCACCAATTCGACCGGGTGTATCAAGCAGATAGGATCGATGTAGATTTTTCACCCAGACCATAAAGGGTGAGGCTGAATAAGCGCCGATAGTTGCGCCCGTTATCGGGTTGATCAGATCGGCACCAGTCTGGTTATTATCGGTAAAATAGACGATCAGGCTTCCAGAGTCCGTTCGCTGTATTTGTTCCACTCCGGGGTAGCGAGAAGCTAGCTTACCAGCTAACTCGGCCACACTGATTGACGCTGTTCCTGCTACCTTGGCTTGTGAGCGCTCCAAAAATGGCTTGACCGATAGAATTGCACCCGAAATGGCTAGCACTACAATCAGAAGCGCGGCCATCAAACCAGACAAAGAGTGAAATTTACGTAGCATGGTAGGGCTTCCTATAGACCAATTAAAACGAGTAAGTGAAGGTTTTGACGTAGCCGTTACCATTGACAGGTTTACCGGCACCTTCGCTGGTTAATGGCACCACAACATCGTTACGATTGTCTCGCATATCCTCGACTGACGAATCTACGCGTAACTGAAAACCGGTATCAATATAAGTATCAGCCAGCTCAAGGCTTACCGTTAATGTCTTGCCGCTAGTCACGCTGGCACCGCTTATCCCGTCATACTCACTGGTGCGCAGACCACTTCCACGGGCCCAACCCGTCAAATGCTTGTAATATTTTGACTTCTGTCCTGCAATCCACAACGTATCTTGGTATTGACCTTTCGCATTGGTTAAGTAGATTGCCAGATAGGCACCATTCCCGCTATAGCTTTGCAGTTCGGTGGTCAGAACTACTTCGCGCGCAAAGCTTTGTGTGCTCAATGCCGAGGCGCTGAACAAGCATAGTATTATTACTAAATGTTTCATCGTATTGACTCCTGGCAGCTGTTTGATAGTGATTGATTTAGTCGATTATGGCTTTAGCTTTATGCTTTGCGGCCTTATTTTTTGAATTCATTTTGGCGCCAGATTCTTCAGGGCTATATTGGATGCCTAAATCCAAGTAGTCGGAAGTATCTCCTGAACCGTTAAATTTAATTTCAAGCTCTATTACTCTCAGCGAGGCGGGTGAAAATTTGGCTTCTACCTTATGACCATTACGATCCAGACCTTTAATTTCATAACAGCCATCATCTACTTTGATCCGTTTTACGTCCCAGCCTTTGTCTTCCATGATCTGCCTCAGTTGCTCCTTAGGTTGCCAGTCCGTCACTGGGTCAGTGCAGTCATCTTTTGCTAAGACTGTGCCACTAAGTAAACATGAGGCAATAAAGGCAGTAATACGTTTGTTGTTTGAGATATTTTTTATAGCGTTTTTCATATTGCATGTCCTTTTATTTCACTGTTGATTTGGTTCTGCTGATTTCATGGTTCATCATAAACGGCCTTCCTGACAGTAAGCTGAAAGCTAGGCTATTTTTTTACCGTAACTCAAATGCTTCTTTGCGGAAAAATAAGCTGCCTTTTACGCTTTCTCGTAATTCTTTTTCTAATGTCTTGGCCCAAGTTGATGGGCCGCAAAACCATACTTCCATCGCGCCTTTGCGTGCATGTTGGCTCAGGAGTTGAACTGTCGTGAGCTTTTCACCCTGACTGCCGTCATGTACGTATAACTTAATACTAGGTAAACCACTACAAACCAGTTGTAAGCGCTTAACGAAAGGGTCTGTTGCGCTATTACGAGTGGAATAATGCAACTGTGCTGCGGGTGCTTGTTCTGGCTGAATTTGCAGATCTTCAAGCCATGCCAGAAATGGGGTAATACCGATGCCTCCAGCAATCCATATTTGGCTTGCCTTAGCTTTGCGCCTCTTGAAATTAAACTTTCCATAAGGCCCTTCAATGGTAACGGCTTGACCTACTCTGAGCTTGTGATCTAGGTCTGTCGTATAATCACCCAAGGCTTTAATTTGAAAAGTTATTTGCCCCTTACCTTGATCCGAGCTGGCAATAGTAAAAGGGTGAGCGCCTTCACTGCGATCAAAGGTAACGAAGGCAAATTGTCCGGCATGATGGCCTTTCCACGTGTTATCAAGTTGACACACAACTTCAATGATACCCATTGTCGAACTCGATACTGATAGGATAGTGCCCTGAACTTGTCGTGAGCGTCCTACTTTTTGGCTAAGGGACAGAATGCTGGCGATGCTTCCTCCCACTAGCAATAGCGCCATCAGCAAACCTATAGGTTGTTGCCACCATATTAATGGCGCTAACCAAGCAGCGTGAAATACCAAAAGTAGATATAGTATGGGCATTGCGCGGTGTAAATAGCGCCAAGGTTTATAAGGGAAGCGTTTCCATAAGGTCAGCACCAGCATGGCAAAAACTAAGTAGACAGCCCATTCGCCAATATCTTCAGCTGCATCTCGCATCATATCGATAAAGCCTGAAAAATCTTGGTCATGTAAACGTCCTTCTTGCCCAAATACGGATTTGATCACGTCATCACCCATTTCTATTAGCCAATGAAGTGCCGCAAAAGCCACTGCCAAAATACCTGTCCATTTGTGCAGACGATAGACTTTATCGAGACCATTGAAGGGAGTTTCTAACCAAGCGGGGCGTGTGGCGAGCATCATGGTTATTGACATTAAACCAATTGAGAGTAATCCACTAAGATAGAGGCTATTATCATAAATTTCCCAGGGCAGTGAAGCCTTGGCTGAAGTGGACGTAAAATAGCTCCAGCCCCAGACAATTATCATCCCGATGGTTAAAAGTACAAGTGTGATGCTTGTTTTTTCAGGTTTCATTTTTCCACCCATTAAAAGATTGACTGTTCACTTTATCCTGCCTTCCTGACAATAAGCTGAACGTCGAAGGGAATTTTCAGCTTGTTGTAAGGAACTTGGGTTATGATTAAGCTTGCTGAGAACACCCGAGAGTAAGAGATGCGAATATTATTGGTAGAAGATGCCGAAGGTTTAGGTGAAGTAATTCAAGATCAAATTGCAGATGAAGGTCATGCGATTGATTGGGTTCAAAGTATTTCCCATGCCGAGGCTAGCCTCCGTACGACCCACTATGACTTAATTCTTCTGGACCTAATGCTACCCGACGGAAGCGGGATCGATTTGCTAAAGCAAGTACGTAAATCAGGTGAGAAAACGCCGGTGATTATTTTAACCGCCAGAGATCAACTTTCTGATCGTATCAATGGCTTAAATGCCGGTGCTGATGATTACTTGGTAAAACCCTTTGACCTGTCAGAACTCTCTGCTCGTATCGCGGCAGTTTCTAGGCGCTATGCCGGCAATCCAAGTCCTAAGCTTCAGATAGGGACATTGGAGGTTGATCTGACCAAACATCTCATTTATCGAGATGGTGTTTCAATCAATTTAACGGCTCGGGAATGGGCCTTGTTTGAAGCCTTTATTCAAAGGCCGGGCACCTTGCTCTCGAAATCGCAACTGGAAGACCACCTGTATGCATATGGCACCGAAATCGAAAGTAATACTATTGAAGTCTATGTCAGTCGTCTGCGTAAAAAATTGGGTAAGGATCAGTTTGAGACTGTGCGCGGTTTAGGATACCGGATGAGGCAGCCATGAATATACAGGGTACCAAGTCACCGCAAAGTCTTCAGAAAACCCTTGGCATTGGATTAACCCTAGGCGTGAGTTTATTGTGGCTACTTGCACTCTCGGGCACTGTTTACGTGTCACAAAACAAGCTTAATCAACTGTTTGATAGTGCTCTGGCAGAAACGGCACAACGTATCATGCCGCTCGCCGTGGTTGAAATAATTAACAGAGAAGATCCGCAACAAGCACAACAAATAATGTCATTCGAAGCTCATGATGAACGTCTTGTATATCTGGTTCGTGATGAAACCGGAGCAATTTTGTTGCAGTCTCATAATGCGGATCCAAAGCTATTTAATGAAACTTTGCTTGAAGGTTTTAGTTCATCAGAAACTCATCGGTTTTATGGAGCTTCGGCAGTCCAAAATACCTTACACATAGAGGTGGCTGAACCGCTGACTCAACGGAGAGAAGCCATAATCGAAATAGCCGTCACACTATTTTGGCCATTAATATTGCTTATTCCCTTTTGTTTTATCGGTACTTGGGCATTTGTCCGTTATAGCTTGCGCCATGTTCTTGCCTACCGTTCTGCCATTGAATCTCGCGGTAGTGGCGATCTCACTCCAATCAAGGTAAACGACTTGCCTGTTGAGATTCTTACGATAAGCGAATCAGTCAACCATTTATTAGGTCGCTTGCGCCGAGCACTAGAGTCAGAGCGCTCATTTACAGCTAATAGCGCACATGAATTACGCACGCCCATTGCCACAGCATTAGCGCAAATTCAACACTTACAGCAAGAGGTAGCAGCGGGGCCCATTAAAGATAGGATGCTCAAAATTGAAGCGACGATACGAGATTTATCAAACTTATCAGAAAAACTGATGCAACTGGCCAAAGCTGAAGGCGGTGGGCTTTTATCCACTGAAGAGCATGATCTTATCAGCCTGCTGAGCTTGATTGTTGATGATTTCCAGCGATCAAAACCTGTAAGTTTGATCAAACTTACCTTGCCTCAAAGTGGTGAGTTTATGTCTGACATAGACCTGGATGCTTTTGCTATTTTGATTCGGAATTTGCTGGATAATGCTATCAAACATGGCACTAAAGATCAGCCGATAGAAATCAGTTTTTCATCTGAAGGCGTATTGAGCGTGATTAATGCGGCAAGCCTAATACCTGCCGAGACTCTGGCACAGTTACGGCAACGTTTTGTTAGATCAAATACCGCAGTGCAGGGCTTGGGGCTTGGTTTGGCCATTGCCGATGCCATCGTCTCTGGCGTTGGTGCAAGGATGACGATTAACTCCCCAGCAACTGGGCGAGTGGATGGCTTTGAGGTAAGTGTAGATTTTACAGTGATCAAAAATTGACTTTCAATGTTGCTTGATGGGTTAGGTTCAATTTAGATTTGAAACGGTTAAGAGCGCATCTTATTACGTCAAAAATTATCATTTATAAAAAGTTCAGGTTTTATGAAGTTTACTAGAAATTTATCAATTTCAAATGTAGATAATATAGCTTAGTGTCAATCCCTGTTCGGGTAGAACCCTAGGATAGAACGTTTTATGCTCTTAGCAATCATTGAAGAAGCAATCCTTTCAAGACAATTAAGCCAAACCCAGCAAGTTGCACGAATATGCCTAAAACCTGACTATTTAAAAATTCTAATTAAAGTTTTTTTGCACCTTTGCACTCGGATCTACCTATAAATCTAACAAGAGCAACATCTGGAGCATAAGAAAATGGACATATTTAAAGTCAACTCTAATTCTTCAAAACTCTTTGTGAACTATAAATTTTGCAGACTTGCAGATTAATTCTTGACCATTGATAATTTAGTTGGCATAGCTAGCCCGAAGGGCTGAACAGAAACTATGCCAATGAGATTCAGGGGTTTGAAGGCTATTCTGCGCTACTTCTTGACCGTAAGTTCGTCGTGAATGGTATGAGCTCAATCTGAGGCAAGCGCAATTCTGATCGCTTCATCCTTCTGCGCCTTGCTGTCGAGCATCCCGATCAACCGCACATCGCCCTTGGGTGTCACGACGTTGATATCGAAGACCTTCAGCGATACGCTCTGAATCAGGGCAGCTTTCACATTCTCGGTTACGTCGCTGTCCGAAACATGACCAAGGGCTTCCGATCCTACCGACGACTTACTGCAGCCACCCGCCATCGAAAACGTGACTATTGTAGTGGCTAACAGAAAAAAATTAGTAAAGTTGTTCATATGAGGTAGTCTCCAATGGGTAGGTCATCATAAAGACTTGAACCATTCAGTACCAAGGACCGACGGCCAACAGGCAAGGTTGCACCAAGTAATATTCTCTTCATGATAGATGTCCTAGATTTAAGTTAAGTGCAAGATGGAATGACTTTAAACGATGAACCTGAATAGAAACTGAAAAGTTGATATGATCGATAATATTTTTTTTCTTAAGCGGCATTCGACATCAAGACTAATTAGTGTCTGGCCGATAGCATCTCTACTCATTCTAAGTTCGGAGAAATCAAAATATATTTTTTTGAGGCTGACAAAGGTTGTCGTGATCAAGAGTTCTTCGACTGATTCGTCTTTAAGTGATATTGTTTCGTGTAACGCAAAATCACCAGATTTAGAAGCAAAGCCTTAATTTTCCAGTACCCTAACTCATGACGATTAGGCCAAAACTAATTTGCAACTTCAACGGCAACTTTTGGCACAGGCTGTGTGAAAACGATAAATTTGACGGTTTAGTCTGTTCTCGATCGATATTCAATCGGCTGGCTCTGTTAGTTATCGCTAAATAGTGATCTTGGTTTTGTAGTGTTGATATGAGACGAAAGTGATGACTTTGGCCTTTTAGTAGGTATTGAGAGTTAAATAAACAACAAATTGCTTTTATCGACGAATGGCCGCTATCAGCTCAGATGTTCCCATAATGTTCATCATTCGTTTTAGATTGTAGGCAAGAACATGCAGATTCATTTCTATACTCACATTACATTTTCGCTTCATGAGAAAGTGAGTGGCCCCCATCCACATTTTAATGGTGCCAAATGGGTGTTCAACAGTCTGTTTACGAATCACAGGTAAGTCTGGATCGGCATCTAGCCTTTTTTGCATTGCATCAATTTCTTCTTCGTATATCCACCGTCTCATTTTCCTGGGCTCGCGTAATGAGGTAGTGCATTTTGATCTTATATTGCAGTCTCTACAGGCGATTTGATTGACATAGACTTTTTGTTCAAGACCCGCCTCAGTAACATTGCGTCGATGCGGTAGTTCATTTCCAGCTGGGCAAACATAGATATCCTGAAGCTCATCATATTGAAACTGTGCTTTGTCGAATATCCCTTTTTTTGCCGAACCTGAGGTGTTACTTTGTGGCACATTAACTGTCATTCCAAGGTCTTGCGTGGCCTTAATATCTCGACGACTGAAGTAGCCTTTATCGGCAATGATTGTTAGATCCTTCTTTCCTAGTGTTTTCTGAACTTGCTCTGCTACTAGGCTGAGTTGCCCTCTATCCGTTGTCATTACAATATCATGACTCACAATAAGATGGTGCTTTGTATCAACCGCACTTTGGACATTGTAACAAACTTGCCGGTCCATATGATGAGTTTTCATTAAACGTGCATCTGGGTCTGTTTGTGACACCTGTTTATCAGGATGCTCATTCACTTGTTTTTTAATTTCCTTTAGCTCAACTAAACGTTGCTTAAGCCATGCTAATTTAGATGCTGAAACTGTATTACTTGTACCGTTTTCAGCGTTATCTTTGGCATCCATTTGGCCCAAGTATTTTTGGATGCTCTTTTCGACTCGATCAATATGGAACTGTACTTTACTGGGTGTGTAATTTTTTGACTTGTTGTTTACCGCCTTAAATTTACTTCCATCAATAGCAAAGACGGAATCATCAAACATATTTAATTGGCGGCATAACTCAACAAACTGGCGACAGGTATTTTTAATCCCTTTGCCATTATTCTTTCTAAAATCAGCAATGGTTTTAAAGTCAGGTGTTAATCGTTCCAATAACCACATCAACTCAACATTTCGGTGACTTTCTTTTTCCAGCCTACGAGATGACTGGATTCGGTTGAGGTAACCGTAAATATAGAGCTTTAGCATAGTTGAGGGGTGATAGCCTGGACGACCAGTACCTTTAGGCACCATTTGTTGAAACCCTAAAGATTCCAAATCAAGCTCATTCACGAAAACGTCAATAACCTTAACTGGGTTCTCAACGGAGATAAAATCATCCAATACTTCTGGGAATAAAGTGGCTTGATGTCGGCCTTGGCCTGAAATGAAACGAGACATGGAGAATAACTCCGAGAAGATTAATCTAACTACTAGAATATATTCTAATGATTAGCGAATCTTGATCAAGAGTTTTCACACAGTCTGGGCACATTTACGACTGAGCCTTACTTGCTAATTGTGCGTTTTAGTTCGCCTCTATTTCAATAGTTGAGGCAGTGCTGACTTTTACATTTCTAGAAACTATATTAAAAATGTTTGGTCAGAAACATTAAGATTTGCAGCTTGAATATAATTTATTAAATTTCCTAGCACCCTTATCACTATAGGAAAGGCTGTACTTCTCAATCAAATACTTCCAGTGGCTCAAGTACTCACAATGGTAATCTTTATTCGGTGGCATCCATCTATCCGGACCCTTTGCGCTTTTTGACTGGTTTAACCCATCATCAACAGCTAGTAGATTTTCATAATCATTGGCGAATAAAGCCTTCTTACTCTTTGACCAAGAAGCCCCGCCATGACGGTGAGCCCAAGCCAAAGGAATAATGTGATCAATATCTAGATCGCTAGGCCTTGTGTATTTATTCCCGCTGTATGGGTCATACCATACGCCGTTGCTAACATAGCATCCGTCAGGAGACATCTTAGCAGGCTTAAGCGAACTTGACGCAAGAACCTCATGGCGAGTATTAATGCAATCTCGATCTTTATCTAACCAATGATCCCAATCATCCCTATTATATACTGAACTAAACTAGCGCTTTTCACGCCTAGCTTCTTGGGTAGCATTTTCAACTTGTAATTGAGCACGTTTACATTTTTCTGTGTGACAATGATATTTGCCTGTTTTAGACGACGTATGTCCTCCGTATTTGTCAACGCCTCCAGGATGCGCTATTGCTAGTTGAGTACAAAAAGAAAAGGCCGTAGCAAACAAAAATAACGTCTGAGAAAATCGTCGAATAAACATATTTATTTGGTTAAAATGTCGTGCTGAAATAAACATAAATATCACCAAAATGTTCTTATAAAGTTATGTCAACTTATTATTAAAGTGGAATCCCGAAAAAAGTAGATAGTTAAAGGGCTGCGAGATAATGTCTACTAAATGCCTTGACAGGTAGTTCTCCTACTGATGGTACGAGGTTATGG
>NZ_DBNG01000010.1:0-47236 GCF_002299105.1 Methylophaga sp. UBA678 | reverse complement strand
TAACATGTTGCTAAGTCAACATAAAATATGCTCCCACTCAACTCTATTCGCTCGTTTTTTATGCTTTTCTGTATAGAAGCCGGAGGGCAAGGTGACCCGCTTCTTCTCATCAAAGGCTGCACCACAATACAGCGTTTCCTTATGGTCAAAGTAGACCTTCTCCATCATCAGCTTTTTGGCCTTGCTGAATGATTCTGTTGGTTCTGCGGTTACTGTAAATGGCAGCAATAATGCCGCCAAAAATAAATCTGCTTTAAGTCCTTTCACCTACATTCCTAACTACATATCAAATTGATTAATTCTCGAACGTTCACCTTTTTGAACGATTCGTGGCCAACGACTGTGAATTTGAGCATCCTCAAGTTCTGGCTCAATAGTCACGACATAGACTCGCCTTTCATTGCCATCCTTTGCTAGCAGCCCTTGGATAAATTGTCCTTTCTGTAAGTCATACCAGTGGCTCATGCCTTCCAAGTCTTTTTCCATGAAACTAAGAACAGGTATCTTCACAGGCTTAGGAAAGTACTTGTCCCACCTGCCAGCATAGATAGAATCTAGCCTCGCCCAACCTGTCATTGGTAGGTTACCTGTCTGTTTCTGCCTTCGTCCCCATGCAATCAACTGTACTTCACCGTCGGTCATGAGAATGGGTAGCACAGCCTTAGGGTTGGGATAAAAAATCCTTAGGACATCATCACCATGCTGGAAGTACACACCACCGCACATCAGATAGTCTTCCTGTGCCCTGTAGGCTTCCATGCCGGCGCGATCACATTTGGCATTTCGCTCCTGCCAATGACACGCATCGGTGCCACAGTGAACTCACCATAGCGTTGATTTATATCATCCATAGCCTGATTTAACGATTCACGCCTCTGCTTAGCGTTGTTATCGATAAATAGATCCTGCTGTTTACCTTGTTCAGGTGAAAGCGCTGTGACTTGTACTTGGCGACACTCCTGACCACGGTATTGCTCATCTACAAAGTCCAGGCAAACTTTATAGATAGTGCCACCGTCATCAGTAGTGTTTTGCAACTTAATCTTTGTTGAGAGCCAGCCCAGTTGTGTCTTAACGCCAATAAAGAAGGTATCTGACTGGAACTGATGCATCCTTAGCCTGATGCCTACTTTTTCAGACATATGTTGAAAATAGGTCAACAAGATGGTCTTGTCTCTTGTGCCTGGTGGCATAACTTTCCCGTGACCTATCGATTTGTGATCTTTCACTTCTGTCATCACAGGTTCTGGATCTTTTCCCTGGGCCATTAGCCAGATTCGCCGTCCCGGGTTACCAAACCGTTTGGCGATAAGGCTCATAGGCACCTTTTTCATATCACCACATTTATAGATGCCGTACTGAGCTAGGAAGCTCGCTATTCCTGTATTGATGCCACTCAATTCAGTGACCGCTTCATTGGCTAAGCGAGCTTCAGCATTCCAAGGTTCTATTATGGTTAAGCCATCCGGTTTATTTAGCTTGGCTGCAAATTTAGCCGTCGTTTTATCACCGCTGATGCCTACGCTGCAGGTGAGCCCTGATACTTCGCTTATGGTGTCTTTAATCAGGCGTCCGATATGTTCAGCGCCCTTATAAATTGACTGGCAGTCTGTTAAATCCAGAAAAGCCTCATCAACTGAATACACCTCTACAGTTGGTGATATAGCCAATAATGATTCCATGATGGCCGAGGAAACATCGGCATAACGGTTGGGCCTACTAGGTGCTTGGATGATGTCAGGGCATAGCTGTCGGGCTTCTTTTAGTCTCATCCCCGTTTTAACACCATAGCTGCGAGCTTCGTATGAAGCCGTGATGATGGTGCTACCTAACTTCCCATTGGTCACACCTACGGGCCGGTTTCGCCAATATGGATAATCCTGCTGCTCGATTTGAGCAAAGAAACAGTTCATATCCACTAGGGCGATCATTTTTTGCCATGATTGCTCGCCAGTGCCAGCACGCATAAATCAATAATTGCTCCCAAATTTCTGAAAACAGAAAGCCTCATAAAAGAGGCTTTCCATAATGAGAAAATATAGAGAACATTTATATATTGATCAAGAAAACTTCATCAGTTCAATTCAATAAAAATTCGAGAAACAATACAAGTTCTTGCTCGCTCTAGCCCAATGACCCAATGTTTAACATATTTCAGCCTACGGCCAAACTAATGTCTTGTTGACTGGTATACGTGGGATAGTCGGTATAGCCTTCTTCAGCGCCGCCATACAACGTCGCGGGATTAAGTTCGTTCCATGGCCATCTGTTGGCAATACGCTCAGGCAGGTCAGGATTAGCAATAAATGGCCGACCAAAACCGACCAAATCGGCTAACTCATTCTCAATGATTTGAGCTGCCTTTTCTGCCGTATATTTACCTGCATACATGATGCTTCCACTGAATGTTTGTCTTACGGCTCGTCGGAAGTCTTCAGGCATCTCTGGCGCGTTCTCCCAATCTGCTTCAGCCAATGAGACATAAGCTATGCCTACTTTTTCGAGAACCTTTATTGCCTCAATATAAGTCGTGTGAGGATCATCCTCGACAAGACCAAGATAGGTACGAGTGTTGTCGTCCGTGCTTGTAAAGAGTGGTGCAAATCGCACCCCCATTCGATCAGGTCCTACTACCGCCGCAACGGCTTCCACCACTTCACTTAAAAAGCGCAAACGATTTTCTAATGAGCCGCCATACTCGTCATCACGGTGATTCGTATGAATCGAAAGGAACTGGTTTGGTAGATAACCATTTGCACCATGGATCTCAACACCATCAAATCCTGCGTCCAGTGCATTTCGAGCCGCATCCGCATAGAGCTTAACCACATCCTTAACTTCACTGTTACTCAGAGCTCTTGGTGCTGTTGGTTCCGCCAGTGCCCCCTCGCCCGGACCGGTAGGGATAAATACCTTCACTTGGTTAGCAGTAATTGCTGATGGGCCCACCGGTGCATCTCCATTTGGCTGCAGTGCAGTGTGCGAAACACGTCCCACATGCCATAGCTGGGCGAAAATAATACCGCCTTCCTCATGCACTGCTTTTGTAACTTTTTTCCAACCTTCAACTTGCTCTGGTGTATAGATTCCTGGTGTCCACGCATAGCCGCGTCCTCGCGGCTCAATGACTGTACCTTCTGTCACCATAAAACCAGCACTACTTCTTTGTCGGTAATAGCTAGCCATGAGCTCATTAGCAATATTGCCGGGCTGTGTGCTTCGGCAACGGGTTAATGGTGGCAATGCTATGCGGTTGGTTAGTTCATAGCGTCCTAATTTCAATGGTTGGAATAGATTTTTTCTCATATCAGATACCTCAATAAATATTATGTAGCTGTAGCTACATAATTAGGCGAAAAAATAGGGAACACCAGATTCCCTCTCGTTTACTCTTTAAATAAAGCTATGTAAGACTTAATAGCCGCGTCGATCAAGTCCATCGGAACCTTACTCGCAGCCTGGGTAGCAAGGCCCGCAATAACCATCGTTGTAAGTCGAGCAATATCATCTGCCGAACCTGGCAGACTACTATCACCAGTGTTTTCTGCATGTCTAAAACGTTTAGTCAACGCTGAAGTCATTGCCTCTCTCTCACGTTGAAGTTCATCTCTCACTCGTACTGCATTATCGCTACACACCAGTGCACCTTGTACGAGGAGACAACCTTTAGCAGAAGAGTCCCGACTGACTTCTTTGCTCAGTTCATGAAGCAAATGATCAACAACTGCACGGGCGTTAGGCTTTGCTATTGCTTCGTCTCTGATCGCCCTGATCCTGGCAACATACAACTCTAAAGCCCTATGGAATAGCTGTTCTTTACTGCCAAAAGCGGCATAAAAGCTAGGAGGACTAATCTTCATTGCACTGATTAATTCAGCAAAAGTAGCTCCTTCATAGCCTTTTTCTATGAACAGGAACAGCGCGCTTTCTACTGCTTTATCAATGTCGAATTGTCTTGGGCGACCAGCCATACCTACCTCTTGTAGATTCTGAAAAATAAATATATAGTCACGGCTACATAATTGCAATACTTGATTGAATTAAATCTTATTACTTTAAGTGAACTTCATGAACCAACGCACAGCCTTCTGGACATTAGTCCTTTCTGCCGCAGCGATTCTCGCCATCACCATGGGAATACGCCAGTCCATGGGACTGTTCGTCTCGCCGATAAATGACTTCACTGGATTGGGTATCGTTACCATCAGTTTTGCCATGGCTGTTGCACAGTTCACCTGGGGAGCAGCCCAACCATTGTTCGGCATGTTGGCTGATCGTGTCGGATCATTCAGCGTCATCGTACTTGGAACATTGATATTAGCCCTTGGCTTAGCTATGACACCCTATATGAGTTCGGGTTTTGGATTGGTCTTTGCGATAGGAATTCTCACCGCTGCCGGGGCTGGCGCGGGCAGTTTTTCAATCCTAATCGGTGCGGCGGCAAGACGCTTACCGGCAGAGCATCGCTCGATGGCGTCAGGTTATATCAATGCGGGCGGCTCTATGGGGCAGTTTATTTTTGCCCCCATCACTCAGGCCTTGATTAACTCCTTTAACTGGGTGGTTGCCATTATTACCCTGGCAGTAACGTCTCTTTCGACCATTCTTCTGGCCTTGCCACTACGTGATAAACACCATAAAAAGCAGGTGCAGGTTGTTGATGACACGCCATCAATAGGCTTACGTGAGCAGCTTAAGATTGCTTTTAGAGACAAAAGCTACTTTTGCCTGAATGTTGGCTTTTTTACTTGCGGCTTCCATATCGCGTTTCTGGTTACCCATTTACCGGGTGAGATTGGCCTTTGCCACCTGCCTGCCACCGTGAGTTCAACATCGCTCGCGATTATTGGTCTTGCCAATGTGGTGGGCAGTATCTGGGCAGGCTGGCTTGGCCAAACACGGCGGATGAAAATGATCTTATTCTGGATGTATGCATCGCGTGCCATCGCCATCATTATCTATTTAATGGCGCCGAAAACAGAATTTACCTTTTATCTCTTTGCTGCCGTGCTTGGTGTGACCTGGCTTGCTACTGTTCCTCCGACCGCCGGTTTGATTGGTAAATTATTCGGCGCACGTTACTTGGCGACGCTGTTTGGCTTTGCCTTATTTAGCCACCAGATTGGCGGTTTCTTTGGAGCCTGGTTAGGTGGCATTACCCTGGCACAAAGCGGTAGTTACGAATGGATGTGGTATGCCGATATTGTATTGGCTGCTATTGCGGCAGTGGTTAACCTGCCTATTCGTGAGCAGCACCCGAAACAGGTTTTCGCCACAGCCTAAAAATAAATACTAAGGTCACACTATGAATCAGCTAGCGTATAAAACAGTCGATGTCTTTACGACCGTACCCTTCAAGGGTAACCCGGTTGCAGTCATCCTCGACGCGAAGGGACTGTCGACCGAGCAGATGCAGCAGATTGCTAACTGGACAAATTTGTCGGAAACGACGTTTATCGTACCGGTGACGGAAGAAGGCGCCGACTATCATGTGCGTATTTTTACGCCCAATGCCGAGCTGCCCTTTGCCGGTCACCCGACTATCGGTACTGCGCATGCTTTATTGGAAGCCAGTTTGGTCAAGGCTAGAGAAGGTAAGCTGGTTCAGCAATGTGGTGCGGGCCTAGTCACGTTAAATATCGAGCAGACAACTGACGGTGCACAGTGGATATTCTTCGATCTGCCTACACCTAAATTCTCAGCATTGGATAGTGATGAAACTGCAGAATTGGAATCTACTTTAGGCACAAATCTGCAACAAGATATGCCGCCCTATATCGTAGATGTAGGTCCACGTTGGCTAGTCGCACAACTACCTAGTTCCTACCATGTTCTTCAGTGTGAGCCCGACCTGCAACGAATGAAAATAAATGATCAAATCGATAATCGCACGGGCGTTGTGATCTTCGGTAAACAGCCCGAAGGAAAACCCTCATCAATTGAAGTAAGAGCATTTGCACCTGCACATGGTGTCAATGAAGATCCCGTTTGCGGAAGTGGCAATGGAAGTGTTGCTGCTTATATTCAACATACGCGGCAAACATCTGAGTTCGGTAATGAGCTACTCGCTTCGCAAGGTTCAGTGCTTGGCCGGGCTGGACAACTCAAACTTTCCATAACGACTGAAGCGATTAGAGTTGGCGGAAATGCTATTACTTGTGTTGATGGCCACCTTAACTTTTAATTGATCGAAGACTCAAATTGATACCCTGGCTTTTGATGATACCCGCCTGATAGCCTGTGGTGATTCACCAATCACGCGAATGAAGGATTGCCTCATTCGCTCTCGGTCGCCAAAGCCGGTCTCACGGGCAATCACATCAAGTGGGTGCTGGCTTGTCTCAATCATTAATTGTGCGGCTTCAACACGAATAAGCTCCACGGCTTTCGCAGGTGACTGCCCCGTCTCCTCTCTGAACACACGGCTAAACTGACGTGGACTGAGTCTAGCGACTTCCGCGAGTGCCTCCACTGATAACTCCTCTCGCAGATTCTCCTTGGCATAAGCCAATACACTTTGCACGCGATCAGTCTTGGCATCCATTTCTAGCAGTGCTGAAAACTGCGATTGTCCACCACCACGGCGTTGGTAGACGACTAACTTTCTGGCTACCTGCCGAGCAAGCTCAGCGCCTAAGTCTTTTTCAACAATCGCAAGTGCGAGATCAACGCCCGCACTTAATCCTGCTGATGTCCATATTTGTCCATCGACGACGAAGATACGGTCTTCATCAAGTTCAATCTTAGGGTAGCGTTTGCGAAAGTCATTGGCATGATACCAATGCGTTGTGGCACGTTTCCCATCAAGCAACCCCGCTTCTGCAAGTAAATAAGCCCCAGTACAGATCGACGCGATTCGTCTTATCTGTTCTGGGGCATTTCTTAGGTAATCGATCAACCTTTCAGATGGAATGTTGCAGTCATTATCTCCTCCGACTATTAAGGTGTCATAGGAGTTATTCGTTAATCGTTCAGTGTTTACCGAGAATGATTGAGACGTCATTACAGGGCCACCATGCTCTGATACGAGGTGAAACTCATATACAGCTTCGGTGTGTAAAAGATTCGCGTATTCAAACACGGTTGCCACCGCAAGACCGAGTGTTTGAAAGTTAGGAAATACGACCAAGCCAATTTTATGCATGACAAACCCCTGTAGACATTATTTATTGTATACATACATATAAAGACACTTATTAATTATAACAAAGCTTGCATAGAAATCACTACAAATATAGAATTTACAACCACATAACTTACATAAACCTCTCTAAACCCCCATTACAAGCAGAAAACAAAAGATTGTCCTAAATGCTTGTATATATGTCATTGCAGTCATTTCGCGTGAGGTTCAGAATAACACTCACTCAGACATTTTTCGTCGAGCAATTTCCTTAAAGGAGAACTTTTATGACTGCTACAACACACTCAACTAAAGGAACAGCATTAATCACCGGCGCATCAACAGGTATTGGTGCCATCTATGCTGATCGTCTTGCAAAGCGTGGTTATGACCTTATTTTGGTAGCCCGCAATAAAGATCGTCTAAATACGCTCGCCAGTAAGCTAACTTCAGAGACCGGTCGCTCAGTGAAAACAATTGCTGCCGACTTGAACAATAAAAACGAACTGCATGATGTTGAAGAAACGCTTAAAGCTGACAAGAGCATAACCATGCTTGTTAATAATGCTGGTGTTGGCGCTGTTTCCTCTGTGCTGGATAACGATGTTGATGAAATGGAAGCAATGATTAATCTCAATATCACTGCCCTGACACGTTTGACCTACGCAGCTGCACCGGCTTTCGTTGAAAGAAACGCAGGCACCATTATCAATATCAGCTCTGTAGTTGGTATTGCCGTTGAATTATTGAACGGTGTTTACAGTGCCTCTAAATCGTATGTATTAAGCTTTGGCCACACTCTACAGCGTGACCTCGCCGATAAAGGTGTTCGAGTTCAGACAGTCTTACCTGGCGGCACAATTACCGAATTCTGGGATGTGGCAGGTTATGCCAAGCAAAAAGAGTCACCAAAAATGATGACTGCAGAAGACTTGGTTGACGCTGCACTGGCAGGGCTTGACCAGGGTGAGTTAGTGACTATTCCTACTCTGCAAGATGGTGAAGACTGGGCACGTTGGGAAGCTGCTCGTCGCGAGCTGACTCCCAAGTTTGCGAACCCTGAACCAGCACCTCGTTATGGCTTAGCCACAGCATAAGCCCCTTTTTGTTTCAGCTTACTTGGCTGTAGGCTTCTCGCCTCAGGAAGCAAAGAGAGGCCTCTGCCAAGGATTACTTTTCCTCTCTCTAGTAGTGTTTTTGAGGAGCTCGTTTGTACCCCGAGCTCCTCTTTTTTTTGCCTTAGTGCTTATACGCAGAGTGATTTGATACTCACCGACAGCTTTTCTACTATCGCATCAATTTGGGCATATGACGTGTATCTGCCCAAGCTAAACCGTATAGATGAAGTCGCTTCTTCATCTGACAAGCCTATTGATTTGAGTACATGTGATGGAAGGAGCATTTCGCTGTTGCATGCTGACCCGGTAGATGCACAGACATAAGGTTCCATCATTGTCAGCAGCTCTGACGCATTACAGCCAAGAAGCTGGATATTCAAGTTACCAGGATGACGGTATTGCGAGTGCCCATTAATTCGAAAATCAATATCTGAGTTTGTGAGTTCAGTTACAAAGTAATCTCTGAGCTCTTTCAGTCTTGGTCTTCTATCATTTGCCCATTGCTTGGACAGCGTTAATGCTGTCGCGAAACCGACGCATAACTCCGTTGGTAAAGTGCCTGAGCGCATTCCAGCTTGCTGCCCCCCACCATTTATTAATGGTGGCAACTCAGCCTGCAAGCTGTTTTTCATAAACAGTGCACCAATCCCCTTCGGGCCATAGACCTTATGAGCGGACAGGCTCAACATGTCTACATTCCATGCTTTTACATCTATATCTAAAGCTTCTGGAGCCTGAGCTGCGTCACAGTGAAATAAGGCACCGCAATCATGGGCGAGCGATGCCAGTTTACTGATGTGCTGTATCGTACCGATTTCGTTATTCACCGCCATGATACAAACCAATAAAACCTGCTCAGAGAGCATGCTTTTATAGGCCTTCATATCGATGATACCCGTTGCTAGTACTGGAATTTCCTCTACAACATATCCTAATTTTTGAGCATAAAAGTAGGCGGCATTCTTGATGCATTTGTGCTCGATAGCACTGATCAGGACTTTCTTACGTCCAGAGGTGTTACCAAACATAACACTGGCTATAGCCTGGTTATTTGCCTCTGTAGCGCCTGATGTGAAGATAATTTCTTCTGGTGCCGCACCAATTACATCTTCAATACTTTTTCGAGCTTGGTCGATTTCACTTGCAGATCGTCGCCCCAGAATGTGCTGAGTTGAATGCGGATTGGCAAAGCTATTCTGTCGAACCCGCTGCATGGCCGCAGAGACTTCTGGAGCGAGAGGTGTGGATGCTTGATAATCAAAATAAATTGTTTGGCCGATTTGCATGAGTTTTCCAGATTAGCCACACGCCGATGCTTTAGCAGTGGGTGTTATTTCCTCCTGCGAACTAGCGGTTTCTCTCTGCTGAGTTTGAGTTTGAATAATTTCTGCCAATATCGATACAGCTATCTCGGCAGGAGTCCGACTACCAATGGCTATGCCTACAGGTCCTCTGAGGCGAGAAATTTCTGCCTCAGTTAGATCAAACATTCTCATTCTTTCTCGACGTTTAACCTGATTCTTTTTAGAGCCCAGTGCACCGACATAGAAAGCATTACTCGTTAGAGCTTCTAACAAGGCCATATCATCAAGCTTGGGATCATGTGTAACGGCCACGATAGCCGTATGCGAATCCGGGTTCAATTTGACGATTGCATCATCGGGCATCATTTGAAGTAACTGGCTTCCTGATACTTGCCATTCACTCGCCACCTCTTCTCTTGGATCACAAACGATGACCTCATAATCCAACGTCGTGGCGATATTGGCCAGCACCGCGCCGAGTTGATTAGCACCAATGATGATCAAACGTAATTTCGGACCAAAGTAGCTGTGAAAAAAGTCACCTTCCAGTGTCGGCTCACTGCCTGGAATGGCATTTTCTATCGTCACCTCACCGGTTTTCATATGAACAGAACGGCGTAGTAATTGATGGGACTCAATACCACTGATGATACTGGTCAGCTTGGCTTTATCAGATAATGGTTCACAAAATATCGCTAACTCGCCACCACAGGGCAAACCAAAGCGCTGCGCTTCATCGCGAGTGAGGCCGTAGCGAAGCACTTCCGGTGTACGTGGAAGAGCTCCAGCTTTTGCTTTGTCCGCTAAATCATCCTCAATACACCCGCCAGAGACCGAACCGATTAAATGGCCGTCTTCACGTAAGACAAGAATAGAGCCTGGGACTCTTGGCGCTGAGCCCCAGGTTTTGATGACAGTGAAAAGGTATGCTGCGTGACCGGCAGCTAGCCACTCTTCAGCACGCTTGAGTACATCTAAGTCAGGTGAATTCATAACCGTAACTCAACATCATTGCTTAATAAGCATCTAAGTGCTTGGAAACAGGTAGCTCACGAATCCGTTTCTTCGATGCTGCATAGATGGCATTCGTCACAGCTGGTGCGATACCAGCTGTACCTGGTTCACCGATGCCTCCAGGAGCCTCAGCACTTTTCACCAAATGCACCTCAATGTTAGGTAATTGGTTCATCCTCAGCAGTTGGTAAGTGTCAAAGTTCTTCTGATTGATAACACCATTCTCGATGGTAATTTCTCCCCAGAGTGCAGCCGTTAATCCGTAGACAATGCCACCTTCGATTTGAGCGACAACGTGATTAGGGTTGATAACCATTCCACAGTCCACTGCAGCGACCACACGAATGACTTTCACTTCGTCATCTTCCACTTTCACTTCTGCAACTTGAGCAAGATAAGTTCCAAAACCTTCGAACACAGATATGCCCAGACCGTGATTAGCAGGGAGTTTTTTACCCCAGTCGACCTTCTTTGCACAGAGTTCCAGCACACCCAAGGCGCGAGGATGGTGCTTCAATAAATTACGACGATATGTGACAGGATCAACCGAGGCACGATGAGCCAACTCATCAATAAAGCTCTCCACCATGAAGGCATTATGCGTCGCGCCTACACCACGCCACCATCCAGGTCTCATGCCGTTTGTTTCCTGTCTGACATAGTCAACAAGAATATTTTCAGGGGCATAGAATGGATTCTGAGCCAACTCTACCGCATCCGTATCAAGACCATCTTTAACCAGTGATGGGATCCAACGAAGCATGATGGAAGCACCGGTTACACGGTGATGCCAAGCTACAGGTTCGCCTTTGTCATTCAAGCCGGCTTTTAGGTGGTCGTAGTAATACGGTCTGTAGACATCGTTCTGCATATCTTCTTCACGCGTCCAAACCAGTTTGACTGGATAATTGACCTGCTTGGCGATACGCACGGCTTGATCAATAAAGTCGACATCAAGGCGTCGCCCAAATGCACCGCCTATTTGGTGGTTATGAACAAAGATTTGACTTGCCGGTAGACCGGTTATTTCTGCAGCATGACCTTGAGCAATAGTCGGCACTTGTGTACCGGCCCAAATATCACAGCGATCTTTCTGAACAAGCGCGGTGGCATTCATAGGCTCAATTGGCGAATGTGCCAAGAACGGCATTTGATACACGGCTTCAAAGGTATCCGATGCTTCACTATAAGCTTTGCTAAAGTCGCCATCGTTTCTTGCGATAACTGCTTTGGCCGTGCCGCTACCTGTTTTGCTGGCCTTATCCAGTTCAGCAATAATGTCTTCCATGTTTTGTGGTTTAAACTTATCGTGCGTCCACTCAATCTCAAGGGCGGCAATACCCTGTTTGGCCGTCCACATATCAGTAGCAATAACAGCGACAGAGTCACCCATATCGATAACTTCGACAACACCTTTGATTGCTTTGGCTTTCGGAGTATTGAGCTTCTTAACCTTTCCACCCAAGATCGGTGTCATGGCAATAGTGGCAATCTTCATGTCTGGTAAATCGACATCGATACCATAATGCGCCGTACCATTACCTTTCTCTTTACCATCCAAACGCTTGATAGGTTTACCAATAAGCTTAAAATCTTCTGGTTTCTTGAGCGTGACTTTCTCCGGTACAGGCATACTGGCCGCTTTTTCTGCTAATTCGCCGTACGTGAACTGTCTGTCTGAGTTTGTTAGTTTGACCACACCATTTTCGGCATAGCATTCAGAGGCATTCACGCTCCATTCTTTAGCGGCGGCAGCGATTAAGACCTCTCTGGCAACGGCACCTGCCTGTCTTAGTGGCTCCCATGCCCCCCTAATAGAGGTCGACGCACCAGTAACCTGAGCACCCAAAATTGGGTCAGCATATTTTGAGTCGTCTGCCGGAGCGTGCTCTAACGTGACTTTATCCAGCTCTACTTCGAGTTCTTCAGCGATAAGCATAGGCAGGGAGGTATATACGCTTTGCCCCATCTCTGCTTTTGATACGATGAGGGTGACGTCTCCACTGGTAGAAATTCGAATGAACGCATTTGGAATAAAAGTAGCTTCATCACCATTTATGACGCCAGCGAGCAGCTTATGGGATACAGCAAAGCCCACCAACAGTCCTGCACCAGCGCCAGCAGATCCAATTAAAAATCGACGGCGCGATATACCTTTATCAGTAAGAAGTTCAACGCCATCAGTTTCTGGGTTATTCAGTTTAAAGTTCATGACTATTCCCCTGGCAGTTAATTAAGCTTTTGCAGCTTGTTTGATGGCTTCACGGATGCGTGAGTAGGTTCCACATCGACAGACATTGCCCGACATCGCGTTATCAATGTCCTCATCTGATGGCGATTTGTTGTTGGAGAGTAGTGCTGCTGCCGACATGATCTGTCCAGATTGGCAATAACCACACTGAACCACATCTAACTCATGCCATGCATTCTGGAGCTTTTGACCAACTTCAGTTTCACCGATTGACTCGATGGTAGTAATGTTTTTGCCTTGAGCATAAGACACTGGCGTAACACAAGAGCGTGTAGGTGTGCCGTCTAGGTGTATCGTACAAGCACCACATAAAGCGGCACCACAGCCAAACTTAGTGCCGGTTAATTTGATTACATCACGTAATGCCCACAGAATAGGCATATCTTCAGCCACATCCAGTTGATATGGTTTTCCATTCACTTTTAATTCAATCATGACGCTCTCCTGTTGAATTTGTAGTAGTGCAAGCTTCCTTGACTGGTAAGCCTTAATTAGCCGCAATGAATTGCGGTGCATTAACTAGATCACTAGGTTTATCAATGTCGTAAAAAATACTGTCTGTTGTGGATGGTATTTGAGTCACATCAGCACGGTTTTCAGTAATGACGGCTTTTGCTCCCGTGTCCCCCTTCAGGGCAAGAAGCTGTTCCTCATACCTACGTGCAAACCCGACGGGGTGACCTCGACGCTGTTCTCTCACTGGCACGGCAATAAGCGCCCCTTTCATCAAGGCCGAACAAACCGATTGAATAACACTGCTCGGAATAAGAGGCATATCGGCCAGTCCGATAATCCAGCCTTCTGAATCACTGGATTTGTTCACGCCAGCTGCAATTGAATGTCCCATGCCTAGGTCAGCATCGTCTGCAACCACAAGTTGAATCTTTCCCTTATCAAATCTTCCTTCAAGATGATTTTGCAGCTGTATATGCCCACGACGAACCATAACAATGATGTTGTCAAAAACTGCTAGCCAATTAGTAAGTGTGTGGCAAATAACAGACTGCTTGGTGCCGTTGATAATAAGTTCGGCAAGCAACTTGTCATCACCATATCGTGATGAAGCTCCGGCTGCTAAAAGCACAGCCTGAACATTACTAATGATCATCTCATCACTACGACATGCCTGCTGTGTACTCATATCTCCTCACTAAACATTTTCAAGGTCCATCTAATGTGGCAGATGTAAATTAGCTCATCACCTACCATACGACGACCGGTCGTCTTATTGTTAGTGAAAAATAAAAGCAACAGTTTTGTTGCTTTCAGTTTTCGTTAATTCAGACTAAAAAGTAGTCCTCAAAAAGATGCGTATAACACTCCTCCAGTGGAGCAACACTCTGGTTTAGTTTGGAGCGAAGTAGTGCTCCTTGCCAACTATCAAAGAGCATATCTGCCATGGCTCTGGCACTAATATCATTTCTGACCTGCCCATGTTCCTGTCCAGACTTAAGACCACCTTCAAGTAGCTTCACATAATCTTCAACAGCCCTATAGAGGTTGGCTCTAAATTTTTCACTGACTGTGGCGACCTCACCCATCAGATCGCCATGTAAACACCCTTTATTGAAGTCGTTATTGGACTTTGTATTTATCAGTGATCTGTAAAACTTCTTTAAAGCTACGAAGCCATTATCTGATGGGTTATTAAGGAAACCTCTCAAATCTTCAAGAAACCCTTCTGTGTAATAGGTGATGGCTTCAGCAATAAAGTCTTCTTTACTTTTAAAGTAACCATAAAACGAGCCCTTCGGAATCTGTACTTCATCTAAAATACGTTTTAGCCCGGTGCCATGATACCCATACTGCATCAGTAGGCTGACGCCTGCTTCAAGTATTTGCTCTCGTTTACTTAATTTAGGTGGAATCTTACTCATACGAGAATAATACGACCGTTCGTCTTGTAAGTCAATCCAAAGACAGTTATGACCTGCATACTGGCACCCAGAACATGCCCGCTAAGGAGATTCATAGGTTTTTGATGCATTTACAGTATTTTAAATAGGTTTAAAGCTTTTTATGCATTTATTCACATTTCTTTATGTCATCATAAAAACACTAACGTATTGTTTTATAGTGCAGATTCATACTTTAATTGCCATGCCCTACAGAGGAGTATCAAAGACCCTGACTGTTCGAGTCGTTATCCCAGCCACGCGTGTTCCTTGTGGGTTACCAAACGGGAGGAACATTTGAATCGTTTGCGGTTTTGTCATCCTGACAGCCCAACCAAAATGCTTAATCCGTGACTGTAGCAGAGCTTATTAATGTTGGTTTCTCTTGCATTAATTGACATAAATCCAATCGTGGTAACGCACGATAGATTTCTTCCGTTTTGAACGCATTACCAGCCTAGTCTTGACGGATGGACTAGATTGTTATATTGTAAGATTCATGAACAATAAATCTGAAAGATTATTCGGCCTCACCGAGCAGGCAATTGAACAGCTGGAAAGTGGGCACTGGGGACCAATTGCTCATCTTATAGAGCAGACTCATCAGAATGAACTATGGCGGCCGGATTTCGCCAATTTTTCTGAATGGATGGCAAACCTCTCGGAAACCTATGACATTTCCAGAGCCAGATGCTGGCGATATAAAAAAGCTGGAAGCTATTACAACTCTCTGCGGTCGACGGATGACTCTCTCTGTGAATTATACGATCTACCCGATTACGTTTCTGCTGAAGCACTGGAAATTCTCGAGCGGTTGGAAAGAGTCGCCCCTGCCGAAATAACTGGGAATATCAAAGAGCAAGTTCTTAAAGGACAGATCTCTATTCGCACACTCAAACAAACCTGGGCCGCCTATCGTCCGGCACTTGATGGTGCAACAAACCGGGGGCGTGGAACAGCATACTTTCGGCCTCATGTTCACACGGCGGTTAGGTTTGAAGCCGAGAGCATTCTAGCTTTATCCCAAGACCGCGCTTGGACTGGCAGCCGAAAACCAGCACGCTGCGTTGTCTTACATAACGTCAAAGATGAACATAACAGAGAGTCATATGACGGACTTGCAATGGTTCAAGAATCCCTTGAATCCCCCGTCGACATTCATATTTTTGAACTCCATTACAAGTCAGGGCTGGGCAGTATTAGCCAACTAGTATCACCTGAACACTATGTCGACTTTTGTTGGCTTGTTCTGCCTGATGATGAAGCACGGCCATACCGTTCAACGGAAAAGAATTCATTCGGGGTGATTGGTTTGGCCGATGGAGGAGAGCTTACTGTTTACCGGCAGGCTGCTCGAGCCAAACATGACACTAATGAGGGTGAGCCTTTTCTGAGAGAACTTTTGAAGTTAGCATTGAGAAATTGAGCTTTTATTTGAACAAATTTGTCCATACGTATGGATTGTTTAATGACAGATAATACACACCAAAATACTCATCGGGCATTTTTAGGCTCTACAGAAATACCCAAAGATAGGCCAAAGATTGAAGTCTTCGACTCGCTGTTTCGTGAAGATCCCAGGTGCGAATTACTGCTACCTGTGAAGATGATAAAACAGACCGTATCTCGGACAGTCATTAAACCTGGCTTCAGAACCCACTTCGTGGGTTACTTCGCCAGTCGCATCAATCAGGCTTTAATTACATTTGAAAGCGCCCTCGAAAAAAATGCCTGTACCGTATTTGAGTCCTATCCGGAACTACAGTCATACAGAGCACAACCTTATGGTGTGAGCCTCTATTTTTTAGACAAATTCAGGACTGTTTATCCTGATTTTGAATTGGTATTAAACGATGGTCTGGCATTGGTAGATATTCGTTACGAGACCAATATCCATTCACCACAATTCAAGGCAAGATATTGGGCGCTGAAGGAATACGCTCAGCAACGTGGCATCGGTTATACCCTCCTGACAGACGAGGAGTTGATGACTGAGCGAAGAAAGAATGCCCGCTTTTTACTTAGTTTATGCAAGGGAGCGCCTCAACCAAGGTTGATCAATACAGTTAGCGCTTGGCTGCATAAAGTCATGCCATTGGACTTTAATCATCTATTAACACTAACCACTGCATATCCTTCAGTGCGTGCAGTAATTGCTGGCCTCATTCTGGACGGAGCATTGTCCATTGACTGGGATAAAGCAATTCATTTGCAGACATTGGTCCCCGTCGATAACAAGACTAAAGGCTCATGGCTGGATTAAGTCTGGCAAATGGCGATTGCCTTTCTATTCTAGGTAATAAGTATACCTGTGCAGGTAAAGGCCCAGGTGGACGCTACATATTAGTCCCGCACAAAGGACGGGCACAGAAATACCTGTCTGCGGAAGAGTTATTCGACTTGTCTGAACGCGGCAAAATTGAGCTGCATGAGACTTCTGACTATTACCGGGAATTGCCACATACACAGATAAACCTATCTTGTGTCCCTGCCCAGCAGCACCCTGAGGTTATGATGCGTCATTTCTACATGACTGAGATGGATGAATACAGAAAGAATGGTGGAAAGCTGTCAGAAAAGCCAGTAACTAGTTTTGCCCTACAAACACACAAGAAATATATCAAACAGTGTAAAGAACGAGACCACACCCCACCAGAGACGCCAATGAGTGAAGCTGCAGTTCGACGCTGGTACCGCAAATGGCAACAGTCCGGAGGAAATGTTCTCTCTCTCGTACGAAATCCCTCAGGTAACAGACATTCAAAGCTCAACAAGCAGCAAGCAGATTGGCTCGAATGGGCAATCGAAACCGTACATTTAAATAATGACCGCCGCCCTGCGACAGATGCACATCAACTCATGGCTGCGAACATCGATGTTGAAAACCGGGAACGGCATAGGCGGGGCCAAGAACTTATCAAACCTCCAAGCTATAAAACACTGTGTCTTCATATTAAAAAGCTTGATGAATACGATGTGCTCAAAGCTCGGTACAGCCACGAATACGCCTACAAAATGACCCGTTACCAGAGGAGTTCACCTATCGTGCATAAACACTTAGAACAAGTACAAGCAGATCATACTCAAGCGGACGCTTATGTCGATCTAGGGATTGGTGTACTCATCCGGCCTTGGGTCACGCTGTTAGTCGACAGGTATAGTGAGGCAATTCTAGGGGTGTGGGTCTCTCCTGATGCACCATCAGCTCAAACAGTGATGAACGCATTGAGAACGGCTGTCTTACCCAAGAACATCACTGAGCTTGGTGGAAAACCAGAATGGCAATGGCCAATGTTTGGGATCCCTGAAGAGTTAATTCTCGATAATGGCAAAGATTTCCTCAGCCGCGATCTGGAACAAGCCGCGCTGGAACTTGGTATCACTCTAACCTATTCGCCGCCTAGACAACCTTACTATAAATCACAAGTTGAACGTGAGTTCGGAGTAATCAATAAACGGCTCTTGGCGAAGCTACCTGGTCAGGTCTTCAAGTATGAACCAGAGAAACACGGCCTTGATTACCCACATCTGACTTTCGATGAGTTTTCTGAGCTTCTCATCCAATGGATTGTTACTGTTGCACATAAAACCCCTACTGACACAGGTCAAACACCTCAGCAACTTTGGGAGAACTCCATTCAGAAAAACGGCTTCTCAGGTTCTGGCTTGAGTCAGGATTACGTCCAACTATGCCTGTCTAAATCAAGTCCTCGTCGCTTTGCTATTCAGCCTGACGGGATCCATTTTAACTCTCTCGTGTACAACAATGAGTGGTTATCCAGATACAGAAACCAAGTTGCTTCAGACTACCCTAAAGGCAATCCTGAAGCTGAGTTTAAATGGTCTGCAGCTGACGTTGGTCTCATCTGGGTGTTTGATGAACTCAACCATACTTTCTTTCCTGTTGAATCCAAAGATGAGATAGCTCATGGACGTTCCCTATTCAATCATAAGGTCGTCCTTAGAGAGATAAGAAACCGCAAGAAAGCCAATCTCACAGATAGCTCATACCACGACTCCATTTTGGCTTTGGACAATAAAATTAATGAATTTGTAGAAAAAAAAGGAGTGAAGAAATTACCAGCTAAAGCAAGTCGTTACATCCATGGCGCTCCGCTCAACGGGGAATTAATGGAAGATGAAGAAACTAAATTCGGCCATCATCCAAACGCGCCCATTAAAGAAGTTAGTCCTGAGCCCTCTTCACAACGTATTACAGATGATGACCTTGGTGATGAGATAGACGACATGCCAGATGACTTTGAAATTTAGGGAGGAAAAAGTGGCAAAACAATCCGAAAATCCAATTAAAACACTCAACGAGGCAATAGTTGGCCGATGTATACCTCATGGTAATTTCGAGAAGGCTTTTGATCGATCAATGGAATTACTGAAGCTGCGTGATTTCGGCATGCCTGGAAGCGGAATCATTATCTACGGTAAAAGTGGTGTTGGTAAAACGACCCTAACCAAAGCGGTTCTGAAACAGGGTACTAAACTTTATGGTGAAGACTCCGTCATCAGGACACAATTAACCACAGGATCTACTGTCAAAGGCATGTTTGCAGAACTACTGGTTGGATTTGGTGATCCCCTTGCAAAACAATCCAGCACTAAAGATTTAGAACGCAGGTTAGTATCGACAATTTCGGAGCGTCAATGCCGTCTGATCATTATTGATGAAGTGCAACATTTAATCCCAGGTGGGGATCCATCAAAAAAAACCATCGACAATATTCTCAATGCTTTCAAAATTCTGGATGAGACAGGTGTGTCCTTCATCTTGTCTGGAATGGATAGCCTGATGCTTTTATGGAATGCAGATCCACAGATCAGAAGTCGGTTTCAAACGCATTTCTACTTGAGCCATTTTGTCTATCCAAAGGATAAGAGTTCATGGCGTAAAGTTGTACGTAGATATATCAATACCATTGAAGAACATGGGATGCAGATTGACTGTCAAGAATTCGAAGATAGGTGTCATGCAGCGTCTGGTGGCGCTATGCGCCAATTAGTACTCATTCTGACGACTGCGGTTGTGCAAGCATTCAAAGCTAACAGTAAGACTATCACAGCGGAACATCTTCACAAGGCGGCTTGCACACAAATTGACAGTCATGACGGTTTGACCGACGCGTTCAATGTCAGCATGGAAAATGTACGTCAATTCTCTCGTTATAACGAAACAAGTCGCGAACTTGCCCCAATTGTGAGGGGGATGGGAGAAATCTTTGTCACATAACTTTCGCCTGCCTGTGCCATGCTCACTGGAAGAAGGTGAATCTCTCCCGGGTTTCTTATCACGTGCAACACACATTAACTCTTACGGAAGCATGTTTTCGATTGCGAGTTATTTTGGGCTCAACACCAACGGCAAGGGCTTAGACAAGAACCAAATGAAACTCTTAGCTAAGGGGAGCCTAAACGTAAGCAATTTAGCTAGTTTCACCGAGTCAAAAACAGAAGAGATTCGTCAAGCTGCACTTGATATTCGTCAGCCAATTCCCGGCACTATCTCTGACGACTATGTCAGTTTCCAACGGTGGCGGTTCTGCCCACTCTGTGTGCGAGAGGGACGTCCGCATCAGAGAGCCTGGATGATTTCATTCGTCACAGCGTGCCCAGAGCATCGATGTCAATTAGTGGATGACTGCCAAGCCTGTGGGAGTGAATATTCGACTAACCATATGCTCACTCGATATTGTGTATGTTGTCAGAAACCAGCTCAAATTGTTGACGCATCCGAAGCTGAACTAAAATGCGCCGAGATTTTATCGAACCTTATTGACGACAGGCAGAAACTAAAGATAGTCCTGGACCGATTAATGCTTGCCTGGTTCTTAACTAATCCAAACTGCCTTCGTCCGCATTATAGAGTCAGTCCCCAGCTTAAAACTGTCTCAGAAATGAGGGATGTAGTTTGTCGACTATGGCCAGCCTGTGAAGATGAATGTTCGTTTTACCAAGCACTATCAAATTACGGGACCCAACTTTCTGATAAATGGAAATATTTACCGTATTTGTCTACCGTCTTTAAGAAGCGTGCCCGCACTGCAGGGGCTAGGCTGCCTATATCCCCCAAGAGAAGCACCGATTTGGGTTTTGTACTGCCAGAGTCAGACTGGTGGGCTCCGATCAATGAAACAGCTCAAAGTGCTGGCCTAACGGCATTTGTGCTTAAAAGGCTTATCGCCAAACGTTATATAAAATCTAAAACTTTCAACGAGAAAGGCCCAGACAAGAAGCGTCATAAATTCTTAATGGTGGATCTGGATTCACTAAACGAATTTATTGGCAAGTTATTGGATACTGCCGATCCGATTGAGGGGCAACCCCGATTAACAAAAATACAGCATTATCCAATCGATGAAATTGCTCGTGATGCTCTGGCAGGAAAGCTATCAATCTACTACGGCGACAGCAAATCCATCTCGGATTTATGGGTAGCTAACGCCGAAACCGCAAAAGCCAAAAGAAAAGAATCCAGCCCTGAAAAAACGCTGACTGCAAAAGAAGCTGCTAAGGTGCTAGACACCTATCATGCCGTCATTGTTGATCTAATCAAACATGGCTTTTTAAAGGAACATCCAGCCTCCGGGACGAGAAAACTTTTGCTAATGAGTGACTCTCTAGAGCAATTCAAAGCCAAGTATATCGTCGTGGGTAAAATCGCAAATGAATATGATGTTAATGCAACCAACCTGGCAGAAAAATTAGCCAGTATTGGCATTGAGCCTGAGCCCCACAATACCCTGGTCAAAATCTACCAGAAAAACAAACTGAGCGGCCTCAAAGCCAAGACGCTTAAATCGATCTCTTCATACCAGACCAAAACTGGAAGGAAGCCTTCTTTCAGCCAAAAAGACGCTTCATCCAAGAGAGTAAAAAACTTAATTCGGCTTGTGAATGATCACGGAGGGATTTCAAATTTCACGAGAAAATTCGGTGGATCCCAAGGCACCTTATCACTCATGCTTCGCGAGAAAAAAAGCTTTGGCGATCTAGCTGTAAGTCGTATGGAAGCAAAAGTTGGTTTGCCTGAAGGATGGTTCGATAATTAGGAGCCCCACTGAAGCCTGTAGTTCTTCAGCCTAAAGTCTCAAAGTTTTTCCTACTGCTCGCATGACACTTTAGAGATTCGTCCATGATACATAATGATTGGAGTAAAAGTTCTAATCTCATCTGAATTGACTGATTTAGATTTTTTACAGATATTTAGTCAAAATACAATTCAAGCCGTACACATATGAAACCATACATACACCGAGTATGGTAAGTTACTTTCAGCTGTGTATTTTAATCCCGAAATTACACGAGTCCTGAGCATTGGGCCTACATGACTCGACATTAAGTCACAAATTATTTGAACCTACGGAAAGGGAAATATGTTGCAAGACCAACCTTTGACACCAGTCGAACAAGGAAAGTTATTATTTTTCATCATCCTTCTAGCACCAGCAGTATTTTTCCTTATCGGGATAGTCCCTGCATTATTTCTAGGATTTGGCGTATACATGATGAAGAAGAATAAAAACTTCGCATACATCAATGCGGCCGTAAAGAATTTTAAGATATTCACCTTTGTCGTCTTAATAGGCAGCCTCATCTCTGCTCTGTACTTCGGAGCGGAATACACTCAAGCCATGACCCAGATACGTAGCAATGTCCAACCCTCGCATATTGAAGGAAATCGAGTTGATATTGAACAGGCTGCGACAAATGCTATGTATTGGAAGAGCTATGGTTTTGAAACAGAGTCACCACCCCAATTAGAAATCGATCTTCGCACAATGAGTCCTGAAGAGATCAAAACTAAATATGGGTCAAATGACGCATTTAGAATTATTCAAGCCCGCATCGATGCCAGAAACTCTGTTCTTGATACTGTTGATTCATGGAGTGAACCCAAAGAGGGCTTTATCTTCTCATCAATAGGATTGCTAATAGCTTTGGCATATTTTATAGCGGTGGGCACGCTATTTTATAAGCCATTGAGCAGACATTCAGCATGGGTTGCTCGCAATGCAATCTTCTCTACGTCGCCAGATTCATTAAGAAATTTAAATCCCAAAACTCATTTTAAGCCCTGGAAATGTCACAAGAGGAAACAGTTTTCAATTGCTGATGAACTTCTCAAATGGGCTGAGCTTAAAGATAAAGGACTTGTCTCTGAAAACGAATTTAATCAGATGAAAGCTGACTTGTTAAAAAACAAATAGTTTTTTATTAATTGTTAAAATTTCTACTGAAATGCAATGGTTTTGTGTGGATAAGGCTAAAGATGTGGTCTCGACTAAACTGCTTTTGTGACATCCGGCACTGATAGAGGTGTCATGTGCCTAATATGATTTAAGGAAGAAACATGAATAAAAAATTTGGGTTGTCACTTGCTGCTATTCTCATCATTCATATCATTGCTTATACGCAATTAACGCTTTTTGTTGTTCAGCCTATGGGCGCTGTTCCTGATGGCCGTACCGTTGTTATTTTAAGGCTAAATAAGACCAAGTTTATCGATAGTGCCGATGCTTTGTGTGAGCGAGAGACTGGCTCTGTTTCACTTTTATGCCGGGGCATGATGATGGCTGGAGTAGTCAATAAATCAAAAATACTTTTGCGCCTGCCCTATAGTCATTCGCTTTATCTTATTTCGACTGGCGGCAAAGAATACGACACGTAACTTAGGAAAATAGTGATGGAGCTGATCATTCTTTGGATCATTTTCGGCATTATTGTCGGACTCATTGCGCAGCATAAGGGTCGTTCTTTTGGACTGTGGTGGTTTTATGGAGCCATGATATTTATTATCGCCCTACCACATGCTCTGTTGATGTCGCCAACAGAAGACGCTGTAGAAAGTCGGGAGAATAAAGCAGGTCGACAACGATGCCCTAGTTGTCAGGAATTTATCATGAAAAACGCCAAGATTTGTCGCTACTGTAACCATAGCTTGGCTGAGTAATTACTATGTTCAATTAGCAAAAGGACATCGCTATGAAGCACACATTAAACTTGTTGGGAATTCCTTTTATTAGTCTTGTTGTTGGGGCAACACCAATATTGGCAGACAATCTTAACGGACCTCAGAAGAATGCCGTCAGATCAGCAGAACAATATCTGAGTTTTACAGGATTTTCTCGTAATGGACTTATAGACCAGCTCTCATCAGATTATGGGGATGGCTATAACGTTAATGACGCCACTATCGCTGTCGATAGTCTGCGCGTTGACTGGAACAAACAAGCTGTCAGATCAGCTAAACAGTATCTCGGTTTCCAGGGTTTTTCCTGCAAGGGCTTAATTGAACAGCTTTCATCAAGCTATGGCGACAAGTACACAGTAAGCCAGGCAACGTATGGTGCACAGCAAGCAGGGGCCTGCTAATTCAGACTTAACACACTACTCCAGGCTAAGGGTCATCTGTTGATTAGTGTGATCTCGTTCATGGTCACTTGTTGAGTTATTTCATTGGGTTCACGGTCAGATGATGGTTATAAACTCACGGTCACTGGATGGTGTAGTAGAAACCTAAACCCTTGATTTATAGTGTCTCCCACGGTCACTAAATCAGTTGCGCGACAGATGATGTCGATAAAGCCATCGATTGGCCCTACTCCAGTATTCATAAATTTGTTCGTGATGGAATAATTGATCAAAACTGGGGATATGATGAGAAGGTTGATTTGAAAGCTTTTGGTGAGAGGAATTGAGTTTTATACCCTCCTAGACATATGTTGGGTTTCGTTATCACTCTACCCAACCTACAAATAAACACTCATATCCTTCGTAGGTTGGGTTGAAGAATGAAACCCAACAAACATCAAATTACAAAACACCTATCAAATCATCAAAATGTTGGGTGTAGCTATCGCTCTACCCAACCTACGGAATGCGTTATTTACTTTTTTGAATCAGATAGTTATCTACTAACGGCCAGACTTCTACCTTGTTGTTGTACAGAGCAACTTTCTTATCATTAGCAGAGATAAGAATTCCCTTGGCAATCATTTGATTATTCTTGGTGGTATCGATCAAATACGTACAACGGCCAACTTTTTCTTCACTCTGGCAGCCTGATTCTGCAAATATTTTCATTTGTTTTTCGGCATCTTGCTGGCCTCTTTGATAAGGAAAGGCAGTTAATAATCCAATAAAGCAAAGAATCACCAGTGGATAATAAAACCAAGATGAAAGTTCAACATGCATTTCACCTAACTGACACCAATGCCATTGAGTAATACCTAATATTTTTCTACCTTGATTTTCTTTGCTCAGTTCTTCGAAAAACCAATCTTTACCATTTTCTTTTGCATATCTTGCAGTAAAAAAAGCAGCTAAACCAATAACAATGAGTAATATAAAGAAGCCAAGAAAATATGGCCATTTAGAAAGTAACCAACCAATGGCTAATACGCCGATATACCAGCTTTCTACCAAGACATCAGACATATCTTTATCAATAAGCTCGTGACTTAACCCAAACGCAAAAATATGACCAATATGGTAACTAAAGCCCGATAACAAAATACATGGCACAACGAGTGCCACAGCCGATGCTGCTAATTTTAATAACCGCTCAAACTTTTCCATACAACACGTCCCTGTTTAGCTCAACTCGCCTTTATCTATACATCAACATAGAGAAAGCTAAGAATAATAAACACAACGCTTTTTGCATATCTATCAATCCACAATTTACGGTCTGTAGGTTGGATTGAAGCATGAAACCCAACAAAACGTCACCTCAAATAACAACACACCGCTTAAAACTTCAAAAAGTTGGGTTTCGCTATTGCTCACCCCAACCTACGGAACTACGAAACTCATTGCCTGATTTCTACAGGCACGCCTTTGTATGCTGGAGTGAGAGAATTTTTTTCGTGATAGGACAATGGAACAAGTGGATTGAGTTCAGGATAATAGCCCGCTACTGTGCCGTCGGGCAGATCATAGGCAGTAACTTTTAGCCCATCGACCTGACGCAGATTGCCATCTTCTACCTGACTATACAGGCTGACTATTTGCCCTTCCTGCAATCCAAGTCGTGCCATTTCTTCGCGATTGATCAAGACGATTTCGCGACTGCCTTCCAAGCCTCGTAGCCGGTCTGAAAATCCGTAAATGGTGGTGTTGAATTGATCGTTGGAACGTAATGTAATTAGGGTAAAACCATTCTCACCGTTGGGATGCTGCCCCAGTGAGGAGAGTGTTGTTGGTGGTGTGAACTGTGCTTTGCCACTTTCGGTTTTCCATTTTCTTTCACGGGCTGGGTTGCCACGATAAAAGCCGCCGGACTGCATCATTCTTTTATTAAAGTCACTGAAATCATCAGGGAATGTTTCGGCAATCAGATCGCGGATCAAATCGTAGTTGGCAACCCAGTCATCCCAGTGGAGTTTAGGGTTGGGAGGTAAGGTGGCTTTTGCAATAGCTGCCACAATCGCTGTCTCGGAGCGGACTTGATCGCTGGGTGGCTCTGCTGCGCCAATTGAAGCATAAATATGACTGAACGTATCTTCCGTAGAAACAGCCTGTGGTCCACTTTGCTGCTGGTCAATATCAGTACGACCAAGACAAGGCAGAATATAACTGACTTTACCCGGTATAAGATGAGATCGATTAGGCTTGGTGGCGATGTGTACCGTCAAATCCAGGTTTGACCAGCCCTTTTCCAGGCGCTCACGATCAGGCAAAGCCCGTAACAGATTTCCCCCCAACGAGACCATAGCCTTGATGGTGCCATCCAACACGCCTTCACTGGCTTCAACAATATTCTTTCCATCATCCGTCGGTGCATCTATACCGAATAACTCATGTAATTTGTCAGCCGGCATATGTGAGGATTTCTCGCCAATACCGACTGTGCGTTGCCCCTGTACATTAGAATGCCCACGCACGGGCGAGATACCGGCACCGAGACGACCTATATTGCCACGCATCAGCAGTAAGTTGCAGAACATCCCCAGATTGAGCCAGCCATCGACATGCTGCGTCAGTCCCATACCATAGATACCGATAACATTTTTTGCCTGACAATATATCTCGGCTGCTTCTTCAATCATGGTGCGGGTTAGGCCAGATTGTGCTTCGATATCTGACCAATCAAAGGCTTTTACCTTTTCAACTGTTTCCTTAAAACCTGTTGTCTCGGCAGCAATAAAATCCTGATCCAGTATGGTGCCAGGAGCAGCCTCTTCACGTTCCAGCACATATTTCATCATACCTGCAATGACGGCAATATCACCGCCAGGTTTCACTTGATAATATTTGTTGGAGATCTCGGTGGGGTTATTGGTGAGCATCTGCATGATGTTCTGTGGCTCAACGAACTCAATCAGCCCCCTTTCACGTACAGGGTTGAAGGTCACAATTTTGCAGCCACGTTCAACAGCGTCTTTGAGGATATGCATAAAACGTGGAGAATTGCTGCCGGTATTCTGTCCGAAAAAGAAAATGGCATCACAATGTTCGAAGTCTTCCAGTGTACAGGTGCCAACCGGTGTACCGACAAAAGTCTTCAAGTTCACACTGGTCGTTTCGTGGCACATATTGGATGACTGTGGCAGATTCTGATGCCCCATTGTCCGCGCAAAAAGGGCATAGAGATAGGACGCTTCCAATCCGGCATGACCACTAGCATAAAAAACGGCTTGCTTAGGGTTCATGGCAGCAAGCTTTTCACCAATGTCCTTTATTGCCTCATCCCAACTGACCGGCACATAACGATCGCGTTTCGCATCATAGCGAAGCGGCTCAGATAACCTGCCCGATTTTTCCAGATCATGGTCATGCCAGATTTTTAATTCAGACACACTATATTGCTCAAAGAAGTTAGCATCGGCCTTTTTCTCATCCAGCTCCCATAAGGTTGCTTTAGCGCCATTTTCACAAAACTCGAACCGTGAGGGATTGGCAGGTTTGGCCCAGGCACATGAACTGCACATCACACCACCAGGCTTATTGAGTCTGGAAAGAATTTTCGCCCCAACGGAAGAACCGTGGACCTTGCCAAAAACTTTCGCCACACCGCGAAGCGATCCCCAACCACCTGCAGGCCCTTTTTCGTAGGTTGTATTACTATCTTGCTCTATGGGGGAATGGTCGTTTTTGTGATTCGAATTTGTCATGCCTCCTCCTAGGCTAATTAGCGATAAGAATGATTCCGACAACTCGAAAGCAGTTTTCTGATGAAAGCCTAATCAGCTGCCACCAAAAAGGATTGCTTACATAATCAGATAATCTGTTCGGCTGTATGCGAGCCTGATAGTTCCAACAGATGGTAAAGCATCTAGAGTAGGCTGTTGCCCAAATATTTACTTAAACTTAAAGCCCTTTTTCTCAAGAAATGCTTTCATATGCGGACGCATTGGCTTGCTCATCATCGTAGCTATTTGATGTGTCCAGGTTTCATCACGCGAGCCACTGGATCGGTTTTGATAATACGATTTGCACGTTTCGTTATACTCTTCCAGTTGTGTTTCATTTTGCTGATATGTTTCTTCTTTCAATACCACATCTACGGGTAGTCTTGGCTTTTGCTCAGGCGATGCTGCCGGATAACCAAGACACATGCCAAACACAGGGTAAACTTGCTCAGGAAGCTTCAGTAGCTCAGAGACTTTTTCGGGGTTATTACGAATACCGCCAATAAAAACACCGCCAAGGCCAAGCGATTCTGCCGCTATCATCGCATTTTGTGCAGCTAGACTGACATCTACCGTAGCGATTATGAACTGCTCGGTATAACCGGAGACCATTTCCATATTCTCATAAGCACAGGCAGCCTGGTTGCGTTTGAGATCAGCACAAAACACTAAAAATACCGGGCTGGTTTCCACCCAAGTTTGTGAGCCGGCAAGCTCTGCCATCTGCTGACGTGTTTGTAGATTTCTAACTCTTATAACGGTGTATGCCTGAACAAAGTTAGACGTGGCTGACCAGCCAGCGGCATCAATAATCTCACGTACTATTTCATCACTGATGGGGTCCGATGTGAACTGCCGAATTGAGCGATGATTTTTTAACAATTTAATTGTGTCATTCATATAGTTTGTATTAGTAAGAATAAATTAAGGGAGAAAATAAATTAAATATCTATGGGATAAAGAAGCATGGTCAGATTACTACCCTAACTTGTCTAATGCACTATGAATAATTGAGTGAGTAAGTAAGATGTAATATAGTCACTCATGCAGAGATAGTCTCTTATTCACAACGCTAACGCGCACCCCCAACTCAATAATCTGAAAAGTTTTATATGTCAGCTCATAATTTCATCGACAAATCGAGGAAACAATGGAGTTCTGAGTCGGCCTTTATTGTTTCCATGGCTGCCGCTGCAGTTGGACTTGGAAACTTATGGCGATTTCCCTATATCGTCGGCGAAAATGGTGGTGGCGTATTTGTCGTTGCTTACTTGTTGGCATTATTTATAGTCGTACTACCCATTATGATGCTGGAAGTAGCGTCTGGCCGTTTAACACAGGGCAATACCGTCGCGACTTTCAAACAAATCAACCAATGGGGCCGATATTACGGTTGGTTTGTTGTGATATTGACAAGTGCCATTACCAGCTATTATTTGGTGATTACTGGTTGGACACTCGGCTATTCTGTTGACGCTAGCCTTGGCGAATTAAAAGTTTTTGATGAATTTACCAAAGGATTTAATAGCTTTTGGTATTTTCTAATCGTTATCGGATTAACCTCTATCGTTCTGATTAGAGGCTTAAACATGATTGAAAGTTTGTCAAAGATCTTGATGCCAATATTGTTGGTAGTCATGATTTTTCTTGTCATTGCTGCCAGCAAAACATCTGGCTGGCAGCAAACTATAGACTTTTTCTTTGAGTTTGACTGGGCAGAGTTAAAGAACGGTCAATTATGGTTATTTGCTTTCGGCCAGGCTTTTTATACCTTGGCGATAGGACAAGGTTATTTAATTACCTATGGTAGTTACATTCCTCGAAAAACGCACCTTCCAAGAGCTTGTATTATCGTCGCTGTATTTCAGACATCCATCGCCTTACTGGCTGCTTGGATGATTTTTCCTTTTGTATTTAGTCAAGGCTTGTCACCCGATAAAGGGACACAACTTGCCTTTGCAACCATGCCCAAGGTGTTTTCAGAGCTATCAGGCGGCTCAATCATTGGTATTGCTTTTTTTACCTTATTTTTTGCCGTTGCGTTTACTTCGACACTGGCAGGCTTAAAAGTTGTGGTCTCGACTTTTTCTGAAGAGTTTAAATTGACTAACTGTAAAGCCGTTATATTAGTAGCATTAGTGATGTTGGTATTAGGTTCAGCATCTGCTTTGAGTTTTACCCCAGTCAACTTACAAATAGCTGGTGACCCAGTGCTCAACGTCATTGACCGAATTGCCGGAGGCAATATCATTATTATCTCTGGAGTCATTGGCGCTACTCTATTTTGTTGGTTTATTTCACCAACACGAATACATTCCGTTCTTGGCACAACTTCACATTGGTGGGAGTGGCGAATTTATTTGGTCGGCCGCTTTCTTCCAATCTTTGTGCTTATCGGTTTTATGATGAAATACTTCTGAACTCTTTTTAAGCGATAAAATTCCAACTATAAGCCGACAGTTTGGCTTGCATGTATCACGTCAAAGTCACTTCATTGAGAAGCAGATTAAGGTCGTTAAACATGGCTATGTGTTTATTTGACTATATTCTGAGACCAACCTTTGGCTTGAGCTGAAGAGTTTGCTCCAACAAATCACTCCTAAAATAGGATACCACTAAAAATAAAAACTTAGGTTTGTAATCATCAATGTAATCTGGTGAATAGTCATAGCTATTTTCTAAGTCCATAGCTCTCTGATAGCGAAAAGCATCTCATTATCTGAACGTGTACTTATGCGATAATCATCTATCTATTTTGGTATCAATCAAACAATTAACGCTATTCATGAGCACCGATTACAGCCACCTTACCCATATTAAAAGTTTAGACGAGCTTGCTCTTTACGAGCTAATTCCCACTGTGGTCTGGATTTTTGATTTGGATAGACATGGTTGGTGGTGGGGAAATGACGCTGCACTCAAATTTTGGGGGTTGAAATCACTCGATGAGCTAATCAATAAGGATCTATCAGGTGATACCCAGGGCGCACGAGATAGGATGCAGCAAACCTTTGAGTTAGCGGCAAAAAATGGTCTGAGTATTGACCCGTGGACGACCTACCCTGATGGTAAGGCCAAAACACTCTATATGTTGCACAGATCTGTTTTAATCGGTCCTGAAGCGCATCGCGCCATTATTGCCTATGTGAATGAACAAGTTGAGCTCGGTGAAACACCTGAAAACTTACTCCTCGTTGAAGCAATGCGATATACCACGGTATTAGTAAGCACGTTCACCTTTTAAGGTGACATTGTTATCGAAAATCCAGCAGCCACAGAAGCCTATAAACACATCATTCCACAGCAACTTGATCCTGATAAAAATGCGTTCACTGCCCGCTTTGAACACCTTGAAGAAGGTATTGAACGACTAAAAGATGCCACTGAAAAGCGAGTTGGACGCTGGACACATATGATGAAAACCAGTGCCGGCTTGCGTCAGCATACGCTGGATATACGCATCACACGCCACCCATTAACGGCAGAGTTTTTAATGTTGGTCACGGAATATGATGTCAGTGAGCTACATCAAGCCTTAGATGCTGCTAATCATGCTCAAATTGAATTGAAAAAACAGGCGCATTTCGATGCCATTACAGGACTGCCTTCACTGCATTATTTACAACAACATGCCACGGACTATTTAGCTAAAGCTAAGCGTCAGCAGCAACAAATTGCCGTAATGTTCTTGGACTTGGATGGCTTTAAATCGGTCAATGATACTTGGGGTCACAATGCTGGTGACCAGGTACTGAGGCAAGTGGCACAACGCTTTAGTGGTTTATTACGCCAGACGGATCAGTTAGCACGTATTGGTGGTGATGAGTTCGTTATTATGATTGATGATCTCAAGGATCGTAACGATGTGGAAACCGTGGCTCAAAAACTAATTGACGGCTTAAAGCTTCCCATTGATTTCACTTTTTCAGACAACGACACTAAACAAGTCAATATAGGTGTCAGTATCGGTATCGCTTTTTTCCCTGAGCATGGCACCACTCTGGATAGTCTCGTCAAAGTGGCTGACAGTGCAATGTATGACGTCAAACGTCAGGGTAAAAATAATTTCTCTCTAGGTAAACCTGCCTGATATAAGTTTGTTTTGACAATTACCCTGTAGGTTCGAGCTCTTGCTCACTATAGAAAAGTTATCCTTTATTTCTTTTTGCGCTTCTTAGCTGACTGAATGGCCGTGTAAATCTGATAAAGCACATAAGGAAGCAACACTAGTATCAACGCTTCTATGCCGCTTAGTTTTTCACCTGCCAGAATCAGCACGATGATGAGTAATAATCCGACAACACCAAGCTTGAGAAACTTCATGGATTCTTTTGCAAACACCTTCCGCATTTTGCTTCCTTTTTTCCACCAAAAATAAACGACCTGACGGTAAAGTTATCTAATAAAACACGATGTTCCTTTGTGACTTCTCAGTGTGCAATAGTCAAGGAATAAGACCTGTAACATGGCATACTTTGAGTTCAGTCCCCTTCCTCATTATTATTTGTTTTACAATTCAGCACCACATCAACCAATTGAAACAAATCGCATCATTATGTCGGCATTAAAATATTTAGCAGGCTACCCTGTCCCTGTTCAAGATCAAGTCAGCGCTGCCATTTCATCGAAAACACTCGGTCATTATCTGCTTAGCAAATATCCTGATACACATAACATCAAAAGCAATAAGGCTTTGTATGATTATGTTATGGATATGAAGAATCAACACCTACGTCAGTCTAATACGCTCAGCAAAGTGATTTACGATGACAAGTTGGATGTACTTCACAATGCTCTGGGTTTACACAGTTATGTCTCAAGGGTTCAGGGCGGTAAATTAAAAGCAAAAAATGAAATGCGAATTGGCACGGTATTTAAATCGGCTCCCGAGGCATTTTTAAATATGATTGTGGTGCACGAGCTGGCACATCTAAAAGAGAAAGATCACAACAAATCCTTTTATAAACTTTGCACCCACATACAACCTGACTATCATCAGCTTGAGTTCGATGTGCGGGTCTACCTTACCCATTTAGAGATATTTGGCGATCTATATTAGTGTTTTATAATTCTCTAATAAAGTGGTTTAATACTCAGACATGACTCAACAACTCCACCCATCTGAATAAGTGAAAGACTAAGAAACATTTAGATTCTTCACTTTCAGTAAAGATTGTAAATATTACAAAAAGGTCATGATTTTTTAGTTGACAACCTCAATAAACATATGGTTATTTAACCATATATTTATTATGTGTATTAATAACATACTCGTATTTTCGAATACGATTTTTTGAGGTTTAAAAACCGTGCCAGCGAATGTTCAAACCGGACAAGATAAAAAGAAGTTATCAATAAAAGTCCACGTATACCTCTTATCAGAAAACACGTCCTATTTCGTTCTCCCAGTGAAAGCATCGAGGTCATTTTCTAGCAGCCTGAACGAGTTTTAGTCAATGACCTCAACGATATCAACCGCCTCTTCAAAGGTAGATTTGAGTGTGCTTTATCTGGGCAAAGATAAGCCTTTGGAGCATAAAATTCGTCGTTATCTTGGTTCTCGTATCAACCTTTATCTGGCTGCAGAGGATTATGAAACTGCCATAGCGTTATATAAACAGCATGCCATCGACACTATCGTTGCCGATACCGCTTTTCTCAGAGGTATGCCGAACTGCGCAATACATCAGTTTCGACACCTCAATGACAACGTCAATATCATTTTACTGAATGAGAATCATGACATCATATCTTCGCCATTCGAGTTACCTTGTTTAGCCCAGCAACAATGTCCACTGAAACCCGTCAGTTTTGACAAGCTCTCAGACTTAGTCATGGCTGGTCATAATCAGTCTGATGAAAATAATATCGTTAATATTACTTCATCCGCTTTTTTTCATAGCTCAGTGGCTATGACAATCAGTAGTCATGACAATAAAATTATTGCTGTGAATCATGCCTTCACACAAATTACAGGCTTTCAGGAACATGAAATTTTGGGTAAAAACCCACGAATTCTCAGTTCAGGTAAACACGATAAACAATTCTATGAAGACATGTGGGCTGCACTTTCACACGACAAGAAATGGAATGGTGAGATTTGGAATAAACGCAAAAATGGTGAGTTGTTTCTGGAATGGATAACTATCAATGCCATTACTAACAGCGCTGGTGATATCACACATTACTGCTCAATCTTCGCCGATATTACCGAACGCAAAGCGGCAGAAGAAGCCATTTGTAGATTGACATATAACGATCCGCTAACAGAGCTGCCCAATCGTCGTGCGTTTATGGAACGCCTTGAAGAACACCTATCACACTCCAAAGCTGACCAGTCATTATTCGCTATTTTGTTTCTGGATCTTGATAACTTTAAAGATATCAACGATACCTTAGGACATAATATTGGTGATGCGGTCATCAAAGAAACAGCATTACGTTTGAAAACCTGTATTCGTGAGGATGATCTAATCGCTCGCTTAGGTGGCGATGAGTTTACTGTTTGTCTGACAAACCTGAATACGGCTGATGACGCCAGCACTGTTGCTCAAAAACTATTAGATGCCATGACATCCCCTTTCATCTTAGAAGAAGAAAGACTCTATTTCTCGTTTAGTATTGGTATTGCCTTATTTCCTGAGCACGGTGAATCAACTCAAGAATTACTCAAGCATGCTGACCAGGCCATGTATCATGCAAAATTTTCTGGTCGTAATAAATTCTCCTTTTTTGATCTTTCCATGGAGCAAAACGCGCTCACAAAAACAGAGATAGTTAAACATCTTCGAAACTCAATAGGATCTGAGCAGTTCTCTATACATTATCAACCGATTGTTAACCTTAAGACCGGCTTTATAGATAAAGCTGAGTCTTTATTACGCTGGACACACCCAGAACTGGGTAATATCACGCCTGATGAATTTATCCCGATAGCCGAAGATATCGGTCTGATATGCGAATTAGGTAGTTGGGTATTTCGACAAAGTGCCTCTCAAGTAAAAGCTTGGCAGGAAAAATATATCGATAGCTTTCAAGTCAGCATCAATATTTCGCCAAAACAATTTCAAAATGAATCTTGTGATCTAGAAGAGTGGACAGATTTCTTATCACAACAAGCACTTAGCAATACCGCCATTTCCCTGGAAATTACGGAAGGCGTGATGATGAATGAAGGACCGATGACTGAACAGCGCCTCAATATGCTAAAACATGCAGGCATTGAAATTTCTCTGGATGATTTTGGGACCGGATATTCTTCACTAGCTTATTTAAAAAAGCTGAATGTAGATTACCTAAAAATTGATCGGACGTTTATTCAGAATATCCACCTCAACCTTGATGATCAGGCTATGTGTGAGGCCATTGTCGTGATGGCACACAAACTCAATATCAGAGTCATTGCTGAAGGTGTTGAAAACGAAGCACAGTTAAATTTCCTAAAATCGATTGGCTGCGATTACGCGCAAGGCTATTGGTTTTCTAAACCCGTACCGAGCAAAGATTTCGAGCTGTTACTAGAGAAAGATGGCGCTTCTATTCACTAAGGTTATCAAAGTAGGAGGCTTAATTACTGCTGGAGTAATTAGTTTGTGCGTGTTTCCACATGTAGAGCCAGTTTAAATACAGCAAGCCCTGACAAACTTAAAAACAGTCCAACCCAAACAGGTGCGACCCAGCCCATTTGTTGACTAATCACAAATCCACCTAAAAAAGCGCCTAAGGCATTGGCGACATTAAATGCTGAATGATTCAATGACGCAGCTAATGCTTGAGACTCTCCTGCTACGTCAATTAAACGAATCTGTAATACCCCTGCTAAGCCTGTCACCGTGAAACCAATCAAAAACAAGGCGACAATCGCTGAATAGAGTTGCGTCATACTTAGGCCGGCAATAATAAACGCAATAGAAGAACTGACCAGCACGGCGACAATCGTTTTATTCAAATGTTTATCCGCTAGCCAGCCAGCGACTAACCCACCAATGACCATACCTGTACCAAACACAGCCAGCGCTATAGGCACGACTTTGATACTAGCCCCCGTATATTCGGTCAGTATGGGTGATGCATAGCTGTAGACAGAAAACATTCCCCCAAAACCAATTGCACCTATCGCTAAGGTCAGCCACATATTGATGTTCTTAAACCCAGCGAGCTCACCACGAAAACTCGCTGTGGGGTGTGCATCAATACGTGGTACAAAAAAGCTGATAGCTAATATGGTTGCCAACGCAATCATCGCCGAAAACTCAAAACCCGCGCGCCAGCCAAAGGATTGGCCAAGCCAGGTGGCGAAAGGTACACCAATGACATTGGCAATGGTTAGCCCCATCATCACTTGTGCAATAGCTGTCGCCCGGCGATGCTGACCCGCTAAATCGGCAGCCACCAGTGATGCAATACCAAAATAAGCGCCATGCGGTAAGCCTGCTATGAAACGACTAAGCAGCATTGATGTTGGAGTATCAGCTAATGCCGTTAATCCATTAGCCAAACCATAAAACACCATCAAGCCTAGCAACAATGTTTTTCGCGGTAACTTCGCCCCTAAAATAGCTAATGCTGGTGCGCCAATCGTCACGCCTAATGCGTATGCCGTGATGAATTGTCCGGCAGAAGGAATAGATACCTTCAGATCAGCAGCGATTTCCTGAATAAGCCCCATCGCCACAAATTCGGTGGTACCTATACAAAAGCCACCGATAGCCAGGGCGAAAATGACCCATGGTAGTGAATAAGATCGTGCTGAAGTGTCTGAAGAAGTCATCTGCTCAATTAGCTTGTCCGGAAAGGCGCGCAATGTAACACAAACCGGGTTAAACCAATATTAAGATGACTGAGCACTTAAGCTCTGATAAGCGCATGATGTCGCGAGTAGAAATGGATGACATCTATGTTGTAAGCGCGTATGACGCCAACTTGGCTTTATCTATAGCGGAAGTTCGCCTTGTTGCCAAGATGGTGTTTTCTGTTTCTTTTTATGAGAGGTACGTTTACGACTGGCGTGTTTTTTTACAATTACCTCAGCCTGTTGCCTGTGTTGGGACTGTTTTCTTAAGGCATAAATCTTTGCAGCAGCAGATTGCCTGGCAGCTTTTTCCTCCACGATAGGCTCTGGATACCCATTCATCAATGACGGACGCGTCCAGGGTTGATGAATAAAAGGGGCAGGCATATCAGCCAACTCAGGTATCCATTGCCTGATAAAGTCCCCTTCTGGATCTTGTTCGATACCTTGTTTAATGGGGTTATATATACGGATACTGTTAATACCTGTTGTGCCTGACTGCATCTGTACCTGAGGGTAATGTATACCTGGTTCGTAATCCGTAAATAATCTCGCCAGATATAACGCAGGTTGTCGCCAATCTAACCAAAGATGATAACTGGCAAAACTCATTAACATGGCTCGCATCCGAAAATTTATCCAGCCTGTAGCAATTAATGCGCGCATGCAGGCATCGATCATAGGAAAGCCAGTCCGCCCATTTCGCCATGCCTCAAAATAAGCCTGGTTGAGATCAGGTGTACGCAAGCCATCATATATCGTATGCATATTCTCAAACTCTATACGCGGCTCATCTTCCAGTTTTTGCATAAAATGACAATGCCAACGAAGACGCGCTGAGAATGAACGCATTGCTTGTCGCCACTGAATTTTTGCCGGAATATGACTCTGTTTAATGCTGGCAATACGATTCTCTGTAGCTTGGTAAACCTCTCGCATCGATAAGCAGCCAAATGCCAGGTAAGGTGAGAGTCGAGAGCAACTATCCACGGCTGTCAGCGGTGAGGACATTTCCTTTGTATACCCCTGCCCACGCTGATGTAAAAACGTATCTAAATGACGAAGTCCTTGTTCCCTACCACCTTTCTGTCTTTGGCTACATCCATCATCACTCAAGCCAAGCTTATCCGGACTAGGTAGGTAGTCATTTTTTTCACTAGGTCCTGTGAGTTTATCTGGGCACACATAACATGCTTGATTCATATGCTGATACCAGCGTCTGGCCCAACCATCGCGGCCTTTAAGTCGTCTAATCACACCATGCTGGCGAGGTTGATGCCAATTAACATGGTGATGGTCAGCCCAGGTTTGAACTGCAATGTCTCGTTGATAAGTCCAGCCATTCCAGGTTTCCTGGTGAGACCAGACGTCAGTGACGGCATATTGCTGACGTAATGATTCAAAAACGTTTAACGCTTCGCCGACCCGAACGATGAGTGGGCAGCCTCTTGCTGTTAATACCTGATTGAGTTCATATAAACATTCTTTAAGAAACAGGTATTGTCTGCGCGACATATCACCTTGTTGCCAAAGCTCTGGTTCAAACACATAAACAGGCAGAATAGGACCTTGCTCCGCTGCCAGGGTCAATGCTCCATGATCTTGAATACGTAAATCGCGTTTAAACCAAACAATATTCATCGAATAGTGACTTATTAATAACCAGTTTAAGGTTGAATACTTTCATTAAATATGTGAAAAATAAGTTAAGTCATGCTGTTTCTCGTTTTTTGAACACGACATACGTCATCCACTTGTCACCTCATAAAGGTCAATTATGGAAAACAAAATCCTCTCCCCCGGCGCCAAAGCACTCGAAGTCAATCTTGATAACATTCGCTACGGTTCCTTTGCAGAAATTGGTGCGGGTCAGGAAGTCGTGCGTTGGTTCTTTCGAGTCGGTGGTGCAGCCGGCACCATCGCAAAAAGTATCTCAGCCTATGATATGAAAGTGAGTGATGATATCTACGGCAAAGCGCCACGCTATGTTTGCCGTGAACGCCTTGAAGATATGCTCAAACTGGAATATGACCTGAATATCGAACGATTAAACGAACAGCGAGGCGAGACAACGGCCTTTTTTGCTTTTGCTGATACGGTCTCTGCACGTAACTATCACGGCACAAATGAATGTCATGGCTGGCTGGGAATTCGTTTTCAGACTGAACCTCATGCCGCCCCAAGCGAAATCATTATTCATGTTCGTATGCTCGATAATGAAAACTCGCTGCAGCAAGAAGCCTTGGGCATAATTGGTGTCAACCTTGTCTATGGCGCCTTCCACTACAGTCACAGCCCGGATTTACTGGTTAAGTCACTCCTCGATAATTTAACAACCGATCGAATAGAAGTCGACATGGTCGATTTGCACGGTGATGCCTTTTTACATGTTGATAACCGTGTTATCAGCTTACGGTTGGTGCAGCTAGGCTTAAGTGATGCAGCTATGTTTTCTGCCGATGGAAAAGTATTACAGCCCTCAGAACATCTTCGTAAGAAAAATGTATTGGTTGAACGTGGACGTTTCAGACCAGTGACTCATGTGAACATTGATATGCTCAATGCTGCCAGAAAGCAGTTTGATGCAGATAATCAAGCCTCTCCGGCAGACACCATCTCCATTATGGAGATCACCATGCATAATCTGCGTAGCGGCAATGACAGTATTGATCTGGAAGACTTTATCAGTCGCGCAGACGTGCTCGAAGCGACCGGACATACCGTGATGATTTCTGATTATCCAGAATACTATCGTCTTGTTTCTTATCTCTCACGTTACACGGATCGTCGTATTGGCTTAACCATGGGCGCATCCAGTCTGGTCGAATTATTTAATGATGAATATTACAGCAGCCTGCAAGGCGGTATTCTGGAAGCCTTTGGCCGCTTACTTAAACATAACGTGAGACTGTATATCTACCCTTACAAAGATACAAAGACCAATACCTTATACAAGGTTGATAATCTTAATATTGATCCCAAGCAATCCTATCTCTATGAATATTTGAAACAAGGTGAACACGTTCAACAACTCGAAGAATTTAATGAGGCGTATTTGCCCATATTTTCTCCAGACGTATTGAAAATGATTACTGACAATCAAGATGGTTGGGAAACATTAGTGCCTGATGTGGTCGCTGAGAAAATAAAAAAACAACATCTTTTTGGCTATAAAGCGTCGCCATAATAATGACTTGGTTTAGCCAATATTTTTCTCTATATAGGCCAGTGTTGAGTTCCCACAGAGAATAATGATGCGTTCATCTTGCATCCAATAAGCAGTGTGTTTAAGTTCTTTTTCACCTGTTTATTCACTGCAATGAACGCATTCACTATACGGAATACAGTCGCTAGCCCCTCTTTTATTTTTTATCTTATATTCATTCACTACGTTGTTGTGAATTAACAACACTTATCAAATCTTTACATTAGTTAACATAACGGTTGAAATTAACCACATGACTGGATGTGTATAACCATCTTAAGTTATTCGTAAATTCATACTATCAGTGTGCTCGCACGGTTTATCAATCACAAAAATGTTGCAGTGGTTATTTTTAACCACTCATTCACTTACTCAGTATGAAAACAGCTAAACTTAAAGAATATCCATCCCAGCCCTGAAGGGAGTAACTCCTATAACAATCACGTTAATTCCATCGCTATAGTCCAGCTTCCACAAGCAGGAGAGAGAGATGGAATTAAGAAAAAAACTAAGTAAAAGCGCGATGTTATCATCGATCATCATGGCCTCATTGAGTGCTCATGCTGAAGAAGAAAGAGACGCTGTTGAAGTAGACAAGATGACCGTCACCGGAATTCTTCCGGATAAATTGGAAGCCGTTCCCGGTTCATTCGATATTATCGATGAGGATTACTTAGATACGCGTCGTCCAATTTCTAACATAGAAAGGTTACGTACAGTACCCGGTATCAATATCGTACCCGATGGCAGCATGGGCTTTGATACCAATATTGGTATCAGGGGGCAAAACCCACGTCGAAGTGCAAAAGCCATGATTATGGAAGACGGTATTCACCTACAACTGGCTCCTTATGGCGATCCTGTTGTGCATTACACTCCACCATCAACGGCATTAAGTCGTATCGAGGTCATCAAAGGCGCTGGTCAGATTTTATATGGCCCACAAACATTAGGCGGCGCGGTAAACTTCGTGACTAAACCTGTTCCTCGAAGTGGCAAGGTCGAGGGTACCATCACATCCGCTTTTGGTAATCAGAATTATCGTTTACTGGATGGTGCGATAGGCTATGGTAACGAGTTAGGCGGATTCACTTTTGGCTTTACCCAGAACAAAGGTGATGGTGTCTATGATCACAGTGAATTTGATGTCAAAGATTACCGATTCAAAGGTGAGCTCGACATTACCGAACGTCAGACATTAGGCTTGAAATTAGTTCACACGCGTGACAGACGTAATTCTACAGAGGCCTATTTAACACCCTATGAATATGATCGTGATCCTTACTCGCATCCCTCTATTCAAAATGATGAATGGGAACAGGATCGTGACGTCATACAGTTACAACATATTTTCCGTGTTAACGATAAATTCAAATTAACCTCACAGGCTTACTACACCGACACATTCCGTAATGGTCTACGCAGTACAGAAGAGAATGAAGGCGATCTGGATAGTAACGGTAATATCGTGTCGTTATTCAGAAACTGCCCAGGACAAGGTGGCGAAGGAGTCTCAGCTACTGATGTCAATGCCAGCTTATGTGCGGGTCGACATGCACCTCGTCAATATTACACGCGTGGTGTAGAAACACGTGGTGACATCTCTTATAGTTTATTTGACTTAGAACACGACACCATATTTGGTGTTCGCTATCATGAAGAGAACATACACCGTCAAGAGATCCTGTCGCAGAGTGTTGCTGAGCGTGAGAGTTATAAATTAGCACTGGCAAACAATCCGGGCGATGTGGAAGAAGCAAAAATTAAAACGCACGCTTTATCCTATTATTTGCAAAATACGACGTATGTAGGGAACTGGTCATTCACACCAGGTTTTCGCGTAGAAGATGTTCGTACCAGCGAAGAATTCTATGAAGGCGGTGTCCAGAATAACCGTGAAGCGTTGTCATACACTGAGTTTTTACCGAGTTTTGGCGTTGCATGGAATGGGATTACAGGTACCACAGTCTTTGCTGGAGTACATAAAGGCATCGCACCAGCTCGGGCTGATAGGGAGTTTACTGAAGACGGCGGTCGTGCTGAACCTGAAGAAAGCACCTTATATGAAGTTGGTTTCAGAAGCCGTTACTTCAAAGGTATCAATGTTGAAGCCACATTGTTCCACAATGATATTCAAAATACCTTAGTGGACTTTGGTGATACATTCGATAATAGTGGTGATAGTGAACAAACCGGTATCGAACTCTCAGGCCGTATCAACTTTGGTGATATTTTCGACTGGACAAATAATATCTATCTATCAGGTGCTTATACTAACTTATGGACAGCTGAGTACAAAGATGGACCTAATCCGTCAATCAACGGTAACAGAATGCAGTATGCACCCGAACATATGTTAAATATGGATCTGGGATATGAACATCAAAGTGGTGTGAATGCCAGAATTGGTGTCCAGCATGTGAGTAAACAATTTGTTGATGATGGTAATACTCGTAACGAAGATGTCAGTGGACTGCAAGGCACTATCCCAGGATTCACTATCTGGAATGCGGGTGTGAATTACGCCGTGCCGAACTCAGGTATTACCGTCTTTGCTATTGTTGAAAACTTATTCGACAAAGAGTATCTGGTCAGTCGAAATGAAGGTAAATTAGTTGGTCGTGAACGCTTGTTCTTTGGTGGTATCACCTACGACTTCTAATAAAATGGGAAGAAAACAATGGACTGTTTTTTCATTTAGTAAAAGCCCGTTTTTTAAAGCGGGCTTTTTTTTGACTGAATATCAGCCTTCATACACATCTAGTGGTTTCACCTGGTTAACCATTTATATCGAGGAAAAATGATGGATATCCGTGATAAATTTGTATCTGTCAGCATGAATGTTAACGTAACCTATATACAAGACTTTTTGGGTGACACAGGCTATGACCATGCAGCAAAAACACTCGACTTATTCCCCTGAACACAAAGAAGACAGTGACAGTAAACAACTGCACCAACAACGCGACTTGATATTAACGCATGAGGAAGCGCTGGCAGGTAGTCCTGATGAAAGTGCAGCCTGTGGCGAGGAAGATATTGGTGCTGGTCTTGAATTTTTAGTGGCAAAACACGACCATCCTGACTCTGGTAAATAACCGAGCAGAAACTATCTTTTACCCCCACTGTCACCTCTTGTGAACATGTTTCTATTTTTAATGGAGTGAAATCATGGCGCAAGGTAGTAAAGAAAAATATACAGATAAGCAAAAACGTAAAGCTCAGCACATAGAAGAAAGTTATAAAGAGCAAGGAGTCTCAGAAGAGGAAGCTGAAAGTATAGCCTGGGCAACCGTCAATAAAGAATCCGGTGGTGGTAACAAATCTGGCTCGGGACGAGGCAAAAAAGATAACCACAGTGCCAGTCGAAATGGTGGTAAGAAAAGTCACTGACTCTCAAAAAAAGTCAGTGACTTTTCTTGTTTAATTACTAGCTCATTGTGACTCTTTTTTTTCAGTGAGCGTGGATTTCAGAATAATCACAGCCCCTTTACCAAAACCGTAGCTGGTCATCAGCAGACTGGCATACAAATAAAAGGTAAATACCCCTCCTCCAGCCACATCAGGATTGAAGGTATCATGTAAAGGGTCGAGTACCGGAAACAGTGCATACATTAAAAATAAGCTGGAGTTGGTAAACGCACCCACCACCATGGACCAGCGGACATGCCATGGTAAAGCTACCTTGGCCGCATAAAAGCCTAAAATCAAGGCACTCATAATCAGAAAATCAAGATGTGCTTGTAACACCCGCTTAGGTGATCCGGGAATCAAGGTTTGTAAAAAACCCAGCTGGTTATATAAACCCACCAGACACCAGGCTAACAATAAAGCCATCAATATCCATAAACATGCCCCCCGAAGCATAACGATATTTGTGGATGACGCTGACGTATTTTGCATATCTCTCTCCTGCATTTATTGTATTTTTCCTATGTTATTATCCAGTTATACAAAAAGACGTCTTGTTTGAAACGGTGCAATAACTTGACCGAGAAGGTGATGGTCAATAAAAGAGAGATAAAGATGAATAGCCAGCTTTCCACATTGCAAGGTCAGCGTTTCTGTACTGATGATTTACCGAGCTCACAGAGGCTGAACTGGTTGAAAGAAATCATTGGACGCGAATATGCCAATGTGGATGTGAGTCAAATTGCTGATGAGCCTGTGTTCAATGATATGGTCATCTATCCGTGGTTATATGGCACACGATTTTCTCCTATCAAAACTCAGCCGTTGCAAATAGAACGTTTATCCAGAGAGCCAACAGAAGTCAGTCAAGATAACTATTTTGCCGTTATGCTGATCGATGGGCGATATAAACTTGAACAAGATGGACGCGAAGTGTTTCTGGAAAAAGGCGAAATGACCTTATACGATGCGACCCAATGGCATCGTATTACCATGCCTGAACCAGCGTCAAAAGTGATAATTTCTATTCCCCGAAACTATCTCAAACAAAGGCTTAGTCATGTGAGTGAGCTAACAGCAAAGAAAATATCAGTTAAATCTGGTATTGGCGCGGTAACCTCACAGACGCTGCAAACATTCGCTTCACAATTAACTACATTAGACACGCGATCTTTCCAGTCTATGTTTGATCCGTTGATTGATATGCTTACCCTATCGCTTAATCAACTCTCCCCCCAGTCAGTTGAGTTATCTCGCTCTCAAAACACGACGCTGTTTCATATTAAGCGCTATATAGATAATCATTGTCATCACCCTGACTTATCTCCAGCCATCATTGCCAATGCTGTCGGATTTTCAGTGCGACATATTAATCATCTGTTTCAAACCGAACAAACCTCATTAATGCGTTATGTCACACAACAACGCTTAAACAGAGTGTATCGACGATTACAGCATCAGCAATCTATGCATCAGACGATTACTGAACTTGCACTGGAAGCAGGATTTAATGATATGGCTCACTTCAGCCGGGCCTTTAAAACCCAATTCGGTCTATCGCCACGGCAGTTACGAGAACATGTAAAAAAACGTTTTTGATTCGTGCACCAACATGAATTAATTCACCTAAATATACGCGAATGTCCAACTAGAGAGAGAAATAACAATGACAAGAAAACAATCTGGCAGTACAGCAACACAATTTCTATTATGGTTGCTAGTATTAGTGAATACCGCTGGTGTCGCTTATTACTATTACACCGCTGAAGTGAAAACTAAAGACATTCCAAACCTGGTTGGAACATGGAGTGGTGTCAATCTTACCGTCTCAGATGAAAAAGGCTATAAAACCTGGAATGATAAAACCGTCACCATTACAGAACAACAGGACCGACGTTTTCGTGGCACTTTTACCTATGCTGACGGTACCAAAAACTTTTTTGGTGTGATTTATCCTGATAATACTGCCTTTACCTGGGTATCAACTCCAAGCCAGGGTTATGTTCATGGTCGAATTCTCGGTGATGACACTATCGGTACCTGCTATGTTGAAACCTGGAAACATGCCACAGCCGGCTGTGCAACATTAGAAAGACAATAAAAAAACCGATATACCAAACATAAAAAAGCCACCTGTTCAGGTGGCTTTTTTGTATCGCTGAAAGTGTGATTTAAGCAGCGGCTTTTACAGTATTCGCTTTGCGACGTAGGCCTAAGAAGCCTAGTAAAGCGGGAGCGAATAAAAAGGCAGCCGCAGGAACTGGTACAGCTGAAGGCGGCACAAAACCAGAAGGTTGTGAGTGAATTTCAGCGTTCTGGTTTAAGGTTTTTGCAGCTAAGGTACCTTCAATATTCCCGTGAGTAACAACATCTGTACCCAATGCTAAAATGCTACCGCCGAATTGTGAGGTGATGTGAAGACTGTCTGCATCGGTAAAATTCCATAACAGTATGTCAGCTAAATCCACTGCTGAGTTGGCCAGGAAATTCACGCTGATATCGTACCCAGAAAGTGCGTCATCAAAGACATTAAACAAAATGCTGGTTGCACTACCGATGTTGAATGCAAACTCATTCACACTAGTAAAAAAGCTTTCACCATCATTAATATTGAACACCGCTAATCCATCGGTATTCGGTGTCGCATTAAACGTGACTTTGCCACCGGTAATTGTGTAGTTACTATTAAAATCAGTACCTGCTAACTGGTTTGAAAACTGACCTAATGTATTCACCGCATTTGCCGCCGCAGTAGCTGGGTCAAAAGGGACTGAGACAGGTTGGTTAGAAACGTTATAACCACCGTTAGCACCAGCAAAACCAGTATTGGTGCCACCGAAAGTTGTATTTCCACCATTTGTATTGACTCTACCAGAGATATCGCCAACTACAGAGGTTGAACCATCACGGTTAGCATTGTTTTCAACCCTGCCAGTGGAAGAGACAGAGCCTATATAAGCATCGCCACCATCATTAATGGTGAGTGAGCCAGACACATCACCACCGATATTAAGGCCTTTGCCTTTGGTCTGTACGCTACCCTTGAGGTCACCACCGACAGTTAACGATGGAACAGCAACATTTGACGTGGAATGCATGTTGTACATACCACCGTTAACATTGCCACCGATTAATGCGTTACCATCTATTTCAGAGGTACTAATGACATTGCCACTGGTAATAAGGTTGTATTGATTAAGAAGAGACATGGCGTCTATTTCAACAGCATCAGCATAAGCTAACTGATTAATACTAAGAGTCACTACTCCAACCATGGCAAGTTTTGATAAACGCATTTGAATCTTCATTTATGTGATTACTTAAATTATATAACCACCACAACTAAATAAGTATTGTACTAAAGTACTATTTTTTCTCTTTCTTTAATTAAAGAAAAAAATATTTATGACAAAAACTAAAATTGGCGGCTGGGTTCAGACATCCCAGCAAATCCCTTATGACAACCCATGGATTCAAATTCGCCATGAAGAAGTGATCAGACCGAATGGCAGTGAAGGAATTTATGGTGTCGTCCACTTCAAGTCTCATGCCATTGGCGTCATCGCCATTGATGACAATGATCATACTTGGTTAGTCAAACAAAGTCGTTATCCAAATAATGAAACCACCATCGAAATTCCAGAAGGTGGTGGCCCACTGGATGAACACCCTCTGGAAGCGGCAAAAAGAGAACTCAAAGAAGAAACAGGGTTTACGGCAACAGACTGGCAGCCACTGATGGAGTTACGCACCTCCAACTCAGTGACCGACGAAAAAGCTTATATTTTCCTGGCGACAGGACTGACAGCCGGTGAGCAAGAACTCGAAGAGACTGAAGATATCGAATTAATAAAGGTCTCAGTAGACACAGCCATTGAAATGGCCATGAACGGCGACATCGTAGATGCCATGTCAGTAGCAGCTTTACTGAAACTTGCTGTGATGAGACAAGCACGATAAATGGGTAAGCGGATTAAAT
>NZ_DBNG01000008.1:0-161153 GCF_002299105.1 Methylophaga sp. UBA678 | reverse complement strand
ATAATTTTTGTGGGGATCGTACAGGGTCAGAGTGTTTGATTTTAAATAAAGAGATTAAATTAATTCGATAGTTATTCAAGCAGGATCGCTCATGACTCGCATACAAAGTGTTATTTTTAATTAAAGAAAGAAGATGGTTGGAATGGAAGCGACAATCAAAACTCTTGCAATAATTTCAATTATCCCTAGCCTGTTATGGCTGTTGATTACTATGCACGTTTTGCACTTTTCTGAATTAAATAGAGAGGCTTTTAAAGGCTTTTTTCAGTTCTGGCCATTCTACGATGAAATGAAAACCAACTATCCTGTTAGTAGTAAATGGGCAAGAACTCTTACTTATACTAGCGTTGTTCTTGCCTTACCTTGGTTTTTATTAAGTATCTATAATCTATGCCAAAAAACATAACAAGGCGCTCAAGAAAACTCCGACCACAAAAAGCGTGAAATCAAGAGGACACTCAACTTGATCTAAGCGCTCCAACGAGCCCGTGAACTGGGCTTTATATATCAAATAGTCAACAATAAGGATGTTGAAATGTTCAAATTTATTAAATCTCTATTTTTCTTTATGTTACTACTGGGTGCAGTAAACAACTTTTTGATATTCATAGGCCAAATTCCGGATGAAAAGGCAGTCACGGGTGATGAGTTACCAGATTCAGCAAAGCTAGCGCTTATCGAATCAGGAATTATTTCTGAAGATGAGAAAATTGAATACTATTATTCTGAAGGTATTTTATCGTTTGTAGATTATGGAAATCTATTCACTGATATTAGGGTTATATCATATGAGGTAGATCAAGAGTCCGACTCGCGCTATGTGTATTACGCACATTATGGTGATATCTCTGATATTAAATTCAACAAGTCAGACAGTCTATTGGATGATTCGGTAATCGAAGTATATGAAAACGGAGATTTAAGTTTTTTTTTAGTAGTATCGAATAAGGGCAATCTCGATGAGGCTTTCTATAAAAAGTTAGTCCAAGTTTGGAAATCTAAAAAAGAAGAATCAAGGTGGCTGCGAACTTGATTTAGGATGATATTGCTGGTGATAAAAGGCGGGTTAACTATTTATTCATAATCAAGCCCAAGCCATGCAGCAGAACATTGACGTACCCAGAAATTGAGGCGTTACAAGGTTTATGAAAAGAGTCATCTCAATATTCATCATGATTTTTATTGGCTCAGTGCAGGCCGAAGATTTTGGAACTTGTGGTTATGTTCCAAAGAAGACTGAGCAATATCATTATCCAGAATGGAAAGTGTTTGATCGCTGTGCTTCATATGACTTTGGGGTGCTGCGAATATCACAAGAGCATAGAAAGAGACTTCATTTTGGAACTGACGACTTGGCTGTATTTTTTACTTCTGGTCAGTATTTCTACGTGAAATCGGATGGTAGATTTCTTCCTGTCATGTTTTATGATAACGGCGCTGACTATTTTCGAGAAGGATTAACTCGCTCCCGGAAAAACGGGAAAATCGAATTCTATGACAAGCATTTTGAGTTGGTACTTTCGACTGGCTATGATTGGGCGTGGCCGTTTCATGACGGTTTGGCTCTTGTCTGTAAGGGTTGTGTTCTGACTCCAATGGAACATGGCCACAAAGCACTCGAAGGTGGCTTATGGGGCTACATAAACAAGAAGGGAGAGGAAGTGGTACCGGTCAAATACAAGTCTTCTGATCTTCCTCGCCAGTAAAATTTTTAAGAAAAATCCTGTTGGTCATTTATTATGTGGATAGGGAGCGCCGTCCAGCCATATATTCAACCTCTTCATTGGTAGGGCTAACAAAAAAGGCGTTTAGCCTGCATACTAATAGAAACGGTATATATCAAAGATGCTGACTGATCCTTAAAAATCAATAAGTAAACTAATCGCTTAATCAAGTATTCATCATTTCACACAATAAGCTAATGCTCATATGAGGTGCGAAAAGTGCGAAATAAAGCAATCACATTAACAGGCTTTTTCTCTCATGATTGATTTGTTCGTGGGATGGCCTGCCGCTACCTACATTAGCTTCGCTATTTGTACCGTTATTATTTTATTTGCTGGTGTGCGTATCACTCGGTTAGCTGATGCCTTGGGAAAACGTACTGGGATAGGATCTGCCTTATTTGGTGCCGTGCTTTTGGGCGGTACCACTTCACTACCGGGCATCATCACGTCAGTGAGCACAGCTTGGCAAGGTTATGCGGATCTTGCTGTCAGTAATGCGGTGGGCGGCATTGCTGCACAAACGACCTTTTTAATATTCGCTGATATGATTTACCGCCGTGCTAACTTGGAGCACGCAGCGGCCTCACTTGAAAATTTAGTTCAATGCACTTTGTTGATTGCTCTGCTGTCGATTGCCTTGGTGGGGCTAACCGGCCCTGAAGTCACTTTGTTTGCCATTCATCCTGTGTCTATCATTTTATTGTTGGCTTACGGTTTTGGTTTACGCCTAATTTCCGATACTCAACATCAACCACTTTGGTTTGCTTCGAACACCAAAGAAACCAAGCCAGAAAGTGAGATATCCATCCCAGAAGGTAAGTTATCTACTTTATGGTGGAAATTTAGTGGCTATGCTGTGGCTATTGCTTTTGCTGGTTATGGCATAGGTGAGACCGGTATTGCCATCGCCAAAATCACAGGGCTTTCCGAGACAGTGGTTGGGACGCTATTCACTTCTGTTGCGACGTCACTACCTGAATTAGTGACGGTTTTGTTTGCTGTGCGGATGGGGGCGCTTACATTAGCTGTTGGCGATATTATTGGCGGAAACAGTTTCGATGTGTTGTTTTTAGCCTTTTCTGACTTTGCTTATCAAGATGGCTCAATCTATCACGCCACAACACAAGACACGGCATTCATTCTGACCATTAATTTATTGATGAGTACGGTTTTGCTGCTAGGTTTATTGCGTAGGAAGCGAAATGGTATTGGCAATATTGGCTTTGAAGGCTTTATGGTGCTAATACTGTATGCATTGGCCGTTGTTGTGGTGACCAGCTAAGCGCATATGAAAAATACTATGCAGTTGAATGATGAGGTGAGTCTATGAAAAGGATGATTGTATTAGCGCTGTTACTGTGTCCGGTCATCTCATTGGCGGCACCAGAGGAAGCCTTAATGTCTATACTTGAAGCCTCACCGGAAAACCTTCAAGCATCATCAGAAACTCAAAATGCATTAGAGACGCTTAAACAACAAGGCATCATCAATAATGAACCTGATATTGTTGCCGATTACAATCATATCTACATCACCAACAAGCCGCTGCCGGTATTGGGTGGGGTGTTGTTGGCTTTAGATCATGAGTATCTTGAAGATTGGATAGGGTGCTGTGTCAATCCTGGCATGGCTTTGGTTCTGCAGGTGCAGAAGGATAGGGATGACACAACTGCGTTAGCGTCGTTTGCTAAGGAAAACCATTGCAAAGTGATACCTTTTGAGCAGTCTTTCATGACAAAGGACTTAAAAGAGGCTGCCTTTGACCATATCAAAAAAGACGATATTTTGGTGATTTCTTGTAAACTAAGTGATAGAAATTATGAGTCTAGGGAGTAGGTTAGAAACCTATCAACTGACTTAGGATTTACTGACTAGCTCCAGACTTTATGGTTCATTGATATAAGGCAACTGCTCTTGTAGTTCCTTTAATTCTTTTCTGTGTTCATATAAATCGTCAAGCTCTGAGTCTAATTGCTTAATCTGTACTAGTAGTTGTTCTAAATATTGTGATTTAGACATCGTGTGACGACCTTCTTTCAGATAGGTGTCCAGATGGTTTTGTAATTCTTCAACGGTATTAATGAATGCCCCATTGTTTTTCTCAGCAGGGTTATGATCATTGACTAACAAGATAATGTCATTCACTGAAACGGGGACATTGATTTTCTTGAATTGACCATCAGCGATTTTTATTGAAGCTGGCTTTTGGTTCTTGGGATCATAGATAACGGGTATGATTTTGTTGATTCTGGCACCATATAATTCTGCGTAGCCTGGTTGTTGTGGATTTTTGCTACCAGTCATGGCCTTTTTAGCAAAGTTGTGAACCTGTTTAATATGCATCGTGGTGTTTTTGTCCGGCCAACTTTCGTTTTTAGCGTCAACAATGACGGCGATATGAATACCCGCCTTTTGCTTTTTGAGATGTTCATCGTACATTCTCCAGAAAGTCTGGTAATCCAGCGGTTTTTTTAGCACGGGGATTGGTAGAAATTGTCCCTCACGTGCCTTTGCTTTAATCTCTTCAGGTTCAACTTCAAATGTCAGTTCTTTTGGTTCAGCTAGCACCTTCGGACCGAAACTGACAACAAAGACCGCTATTAATGAGTACATCACATGGGCTGATTTTTTCATTTAGTTTCCTTTAATTAAGCTTGAGGATACATTCATTTATCCGTTCCTTTTTCACTGAATCTTCTTAATCTGAGTTGTCTAGGTGTGACTGAAGTATTTCAATGGCTTTTGAATAGCGCTTGGAAAGTGAGGCTGCTTTTTCAGGGGGGAGGGATTTAAGTCTTTCAGGATCTGTGTTGTCGAGCAGGTCACACAGTTTGACTTGGATTGCACCTAATGGGCCCGTCTTGGCCAGCAGTTGAATGCGTTGTTTATACGTTAGCCCATCGTCAGCTTGTTTGGTAACAGCCTCGACAATGTGGATTGTCTTGTCCGAATAACCTCGCTCTCGTAGTTCCTGAGAAGTGATGCCACAGTCCTCTATCACATCATGTAGCAGGGCGGCATGACGCACATCTTCATCTGCATCTGGAAACAGTTTTTGTAATCGCATATGTACACGTAGAGGATGTTGTACATAGGGCTGCCCAGCTTTATCTGTTTGTTTGGAATGGAGCTTGATAATCCATGTTTTTATATTATGGATTGACCGCTCAATCTGCCATGATGCCCATTGTTCATCGCTGACATTGTCGTCATTGAAAATATCGTAAACGCCCAAGCTGTACATTTGCTCAGCTAAATTTGCATGCAATTCATCGTCAACATCAGGAAGGGCCTTACCGTCTGTATCTGTAATACAATTAGTGATCAGGAAAAGCTGATCTCTATAGATATCCTCATGCGGAGGAGCCCCCCAGACATGATCCATCATTTCACTTAATGACTGAAGCTTATCAAGCCGCTGTTCTTCCGGGCCAGGGATACGATATAGTAATTCGGTGTTTCGATAATTGTTAGCACAGTATCGAACAATCGCTTTGATTGCCTCCCATTCACGGGTAGACGCATCAATGGTGGCGAACGCATATTCTGTTCGGGTGATGGAAATCATAGCTGTTTTGCAACTGAGTAATCTGTTTTATAAGCTTGAGTCATCTTATTGTTGTTCTTTTTGTTTCATGACTTCCTGGTAGCCTTCCTTCACTTTTTTATCGCCTTGTAAGGCTTTCTCCCAGGCCATTTCTTCAAAAGATTTAGCTTGTTTTCTAAATTGTTTGAAGTCTTCCATGCATTGAGCAGCTTTTGCTAAGCTCGATTTGGAGCCTGAGGGATCACTGTACTGCGAGTGCGCATTTTTTAGAGATGTAAAGGCTTGTTTATACTCAGTTAATGCGGAATTGAAATAAGCTATCGCGTCTTCATTCAAGTTGAGTGCTTCAAAAAATATTGGGTTTGCTGTGTTGGCAAAGAACTGTCTGTAATCTTCACGTCGTTGCAATGCAGTTTGCAGTGGCTTTTCGATTTTTTGAATAGCAACTTTTACTGCTTTCATAAGCGTTTCGACGCCCGTTATCAATGACCGATTAGTATTGTTGTGGTTTTCTTGTTCAAAAGCATATGATCCTTTATTGGCGTCCTTCCAATTTCTATAGGCCAGATCTTTAGTCAGTTTTACTTGGCCTTGATCATCTATATTGAAACCTAATCTGTCAGGGTTGATACGCTCATCAGCAATGCCACCTTGCTTAGGCCTAAATCTAAAATCTATCACCTGTTTGTTATACAAGGCAGCATGAGGAAACTTCGGACATATTTTTTTGATTTCAGGAATGATGGTTTGCTGTAAGTAAGTAGCAGGGTTAGAAGTCAGAACCGACTGTCTGACTGCTTTATTGTCGTACTCAACGACTACTCTGACATAAGGATGGGAGCACCATTGACTGCCTGATGAGTAAAAGGAAGACATGGTGGTGAATCCTTTGCCTTCATGCAAAATGAAGTCATTCAAATCGTTATAGTAACGCTCACTTTTATCCTGTGCGCTCACCTGACCACAACACATTAAAAGAGCTAGCAATACCAAGATAGGTACATCTGATCGATTTTGCTTCATAAAAGAATCCTTTTTTATTTTAGCTAATGGTGTGGTGACAAGATTAAGTCAATGCATTCATTTTAATGGTAAGTGAGAAATGTGCAAATTCATATAAATCATAAGGTTACGGTTTAGTGCATATTTCTGGCTGGCCCGGCACTGACAGTACTGTTAGGTGTAGGCCTGAACCATTATGTTTATCAGTAATGACACTGTAAGCAAAAGTGTTATAGATTGATGGCAAATAGGCTGTTACTTATTTGTAAGATTCAATATGAATGAGGCAGATTGCTCACCTAATCTGCTCGCTCAACTGCCCTCAACACTCAGTTAATCAAATACGTTTAATCTAATGGATATGGAAGGATGACACCATTCTTATGATGTTAACTGCGAATAAATAATAGAGGAATATGTGATGTTGAAACTGTTATTACCGGTCGTGCTTTTTTCTTTAAGTTCGGTGAATACTCATGCTAGCGATATACGAAAAGAAAATCTTGGCAATGTTGAAGGTGTGATGGCTACCGCTCACGGGTATTGGAAAGGTGATCAAATCTTCTTCAGGCACGACGAAAGTTTATACAAAATAATGCTTTCAGCTTATACCAACACCGGGGCCTTTGACGCGGATATGCCATTGCAAGTGAATATGTCAGGGAAAAAAAATACTTTATGCTCTACTTATTTTCTCGACAAGGACTATTCGTATGATGAAATGAAGGCGTTTGCTGAACAGTATTCGAGATCAAAGGTCAGGCTGCTTAATGTCCATCAAGTCTATTTAAACAATAAACGGTTGCACTGTACCTTTACTGATTTTGACGTGCTGGCGACGCGACAGGAACTGGCTGAGCAACGAGAAAAAGAGAAGCAAAAAGTCATTCAGGAAAGAGAGGGCTTTAGCTTTGAAGGTGATTTGGACGTGCAAGTGCCTTATCTTACGCTCAGATTTAAAGGGGTCAACACGCCTCGTGTTCTAGATGGCGAAATAACAACTGAAACACTACATCATTATTGCGGTAATACCATTCCCTACACACAAGCCATGAAAAAAGAGCAATTGCTTGAGATTAGACAGGGCCTGAAACAATCTGGTGGTAAGGCAAAGCTAAATAAGCTAAAAATTTCGAGTGGGAAATGCACGGTGGAAGAGGTTGTTCCTGTAGGCTAGTACGAACACAAAATGACGTTTTTCTGCTACCGCTGTTCTTGTATGGATGCAGTGATAAGCACAAATAGGGATATTATTCGATAACATCTCGGTCGAAAATGTCTTTTGCTGGGTTCAAGCCCGATATAATTAACTGTTAATTTTATTTAAGGATTTACCTCTGTGTTTCGTTCCTTTTTCCCTCAGCCTAAACTGTTCTTTCTATCAGCACTTATCTGGACAGCCATTGTGGTGGCCTTTTGGTATTTATTAGGTGACGATATCGGGCGTTGGTTAGGATTTAATTTGCCGGATGGTGAGACCGAGCCCGTTATCGGCGTCGGTTTTTTTGTGACACCCCAGTTCCTTTGGTTTTACTGTTATTACCTGTTTGTCTCTGCTGTCTTTGCTTTGTTCTGGTTCACTTATTCACCGCATCGCTGGCAGTGGTGGTCAGTTGTCGGTTCCCAGCTGATTCTGTTTACAACTTACTTTTCAGTTCAGGTCATGGTTGCCATTAATGAGTGGCGACGTCCGTTTTTTGATGCCGTGCAAAATGCACTGAGTAAGGAGGGGAGTGTCACCTCAGACCTTTTATATGGACTGATTATAGATTTCGCTTCAATCGCTTTTGTCGCCATTATTGTGCTGGTGATGACAAACTTCTTCGTCAAACATTATGTGTTTCGTTGGCGCACAGCGATGAATAATTATTATGTGTCTCGTTGGGAAGAAGTGAGAAATATCGAAGGTGCTTCGCAACGTATCCAGGAAGACACCATGCGCTTTGCCTCCATTGTTGAGGACTTGGGTGTCAAAATCATTGAATCAGTGATGACATTGTTTGCTTTCTTACCCGTATTATTTGCCTTGTCGAAATATGTCACTGAGTTTCCATTGATTGGTCAAATACCGGCCCCTTTATTTAATGCGGCGCTAGCCTGGTCAATTTTCGGTACTTTGGTAGTGGCTATTGCTGGTGCTAAGTTGCCTGGTCTTTATTTCAAAAACCAGCGTGTGGAGGCGGCCTATCGTAAGGAGCTGGTTTATGGTGAAGACAATGCTGATCGTGCTCAACCACCGACACTGAGAGAGTTATTCGGTAACGTCAGGAAAAACTATTTCCGTCTTTACTTTCACTATTGCTATTTCGATATTTTCCGCTACAGCTATCTGCAGGCCGATAATATTTTTGTCTATGTGATCTTGATACCAACCATTGCCGCCGGAGCCATCACATTTGGTCTCTTGCAACAAATCCTGACGGCATTCGGGCAGGTCTCAAGCTCATTTCAATACTTAGTCAATTCTTGGGCGACGATCGTTGAGCTGCAATCCATCCATAAACGTCTGGCTGGATTTGAGGCGACATTTGAGGGACGGAAGATGCCAGAATTAGCGTGATTCATTACTGGAGAATGCGGTTAAGAGACGTTTTGCGTTTGATCTGTAACGGTTAACGAGATAGCTCTGATGCCTAGCTTTTGATATGCGATTTTTATATTGAATTTAAACGATAAAATTCATATCCGTTATGAAAAAAGAACGGCATAATATGGCAAACCAAATTCTGGTTCAGGCATTGACTGACAAGTCATGACGCATTTAATCATTGGAATATCAGATGATACGCATTGGGTGGTTGCTTTGCATTTTATACAGTTCGAGCGCATTGGCTGCGGGCGAAGTTGAAATCCCGCTCCTGGCTGAAACCAGTCACCTTCAAACGGCGATAAGTCGCGTCCTTGAATTTGATGAGAATGGCAAAGCGACACTCGGGCAAGATCCATGCAATCGCATTGATTTATCCGATATCAAGGTGGCTACAGAGGATGACAACCTGTCGGTTGACATGGCTGTAGTAGCAACCACCGGAGTCCGAGTATTTGGTTCCTGCCGAGGGTTAACACCATGGCAAGGGCGTCTGGCATTAAAATTGATGCCTCAAGTGACCGAGTCTGGCCTTGCAATAGAGTTTATTCCCACATCGATTGAATTGTCTCGTCCCAATAATAGCCCCGGTATTCTAAGCAAACCTGTACAGGTGATTACGGATGCCTTGGTGCTGCCACGAATGAAAACAGTGAAAATTGATCTGGGTGGGCCGCTTAATGAGTTGGATGGTTTAATAGAACAGTTACTAGGGCCAAATAGCACACAAAGCGTTGAGCAATCCTTGGTGCAACGCACGCATATTTCACGTCTCCAGACAGAAGAAACAGGTTTAAAAGCATGGATCGCTTTTCAGGTTCGAGCATCTGACCCGAGCCTTAAACATTCTGAGTCTGTTTTGAATGCCGATGAAGCCGCACAATGGCAAACGCTTGAAGATGAATTCGATGGCTTCTTGACTACAATTATTTCAGTACTGGCTGAGTCAACCGACTCTCATGTGTTAAGAATGGAATTGCTCGCCATTTTGCTGGATGCAAGGTATGCGATTGCTGAGGCGCTGACAACCGATAACCCCGAGTCTGATCCTGTTCGTGAGTTATTTTTAACCACGTGGGAACGCTTACGCCCACTGATGAGTGAGCTTGAAGGAATGGATACGCCAGGCTTGGAAGTCGATTACAAACTAGCTGCGTTTATTGCTGGTGGTGACGCGCTTCGTGCACTAGATGCACTTGGACCTGAATATGGTCTGGAAATTACTCGGGATGGCCTACGTAGACTTGCTCGCTTGTTACTGGCTGGAACTGCACCACCGCGATTTACGCCATTGCCGTTGGAAGTGGATGAAGATTTTCGTGACCTGTTCGGTTTTGATACTGGAAAGAAGTCTGCAGCCACCACCATAGAAGTGACACAAAGTCTCGTTGAGACGGTGAGTTTATTAGGTAGCTGGTTAATGCCAGTCGCCCATGCTGCAACCATCTCACCTGCTGAAGCCTTAAAAGGCATGGTGCCACAGCGCGACAACCTTGATGATTATCTCGATTTGGTTGCCAGCTTATTGCAAGAACAATCTAAGTCATGGTTGGCGAATAATAAAAAGATGCCTGCCAGACTGACAGAGCGACTCGACCCGCTTGTTCGGGCGACAGCATGGAAAGAGTCCTGTTGGCGTCAGTTTTCTGGTTCGACTAAAAATCCCCAAGTATTGCGTTCGGCAGTGGGGGCGGTGGGTATGATGCAGATCAATGGTCGGGTGTGGCGTAAGGTTTACGATCTCGACCGCCTGGTTGATGAAGTGGACTACAACGTGAATGCCGGTATTGATATTTTGACACACTACATGATTGATTACGCCATCCGCCGTGGCGAGCACGAACAACCCGGTGGTGATGATAATTTGATAAAAGCAAGTTATGCCGCCTACAACGGTGGTCCAAGTCAGTTGGCACGCTACCGAAGTGAAAACACCCCCGCCAGATTACGTTCTATCGATAATACATTCTGGAGTTACTACACCAGCTTCAGTTCGGGCCAACTACCTGATATTTCAAGCTGTTATGTGGTCGGTAACTAACGGCAAGATAACTTCAGGTTTTTCTATACTTTGTCTCAGAAATAATAACTGTCTCTATTAAATAAAATCAGAATAAATAGATTCTATTCTTGAAGGTATGCACTTTTATCTCAGGTGCAGTTGTAAATTGTACTTAAGTACAATAGTGCACAATTAAATCTCCTGATATTTTTATTTTGCCTACCGTTTGGGCAAATATAACATTTAAATAACGGCCAAACTTGATGTGAGTCAGGGACGGAAAGCCTACAGCTGTGCAAAAAATGTATCAGGGCTGGGTTGCACTATCAGGAATGTGTTTACCATGAAAGCAAAGCATCTCTTATCCGGCCTTCTTGCACTGGGCCTCTCTCATGCCGTTTCAGCTGGCACAATCATCGGTGCAAAATCAGTTACATCAAAAACACAGTCTTCTGTGAATAATAATCCTTACACAACGATTAACCAATCTGGACTTCATGCCACATACACAAGCGGCACGACAGATTTTGATTCGTTTACAGCGACAACAAAACACTCATACCTAGCTCATCAGAAAGAATGGTTTTCAAAAAGTGGCAACAAGACAGACACGCTCATCTACGATCTTGGTGCACTTTATTCTGTAGATAAAATTGCAATTTGGAATGAAGAATCGATTGGTACGAAAACCGTCTCCATTTCATATGCCACTGATTCACTTTTTTCAGATGAAGTCTCGTTGGGGACTTTTTCTTTGACAAAAAATCTGCTCAATCAAGACTATCTTGCCGATGTTTTGTCGTTTAACTTTGTTACGGCTCAATTTTTTAAGTTTGATGTAACCGGTAATTCAGTCTTCATGACATCTCTGGGTGAAGTGGCTTTTTCAAATTTAGAAAGTGGAGCGCCTGGCGTTTCTGAAGTACCTATCCCTGCAGCAGCTTTCTTGTTTGGCCCAGCAATATTAGGCATGGTCGGTTTACGTCGTAAGAGTAAACAAGCCTAAGCTATACACAAAAAAGCCCCGCTGAAATCAGCAGGGCTTTTTTCTATTTTCAACGAGATCAGCATTTAGCCATACTAATGCTTACCTTCAGCAAACTCTTCAATAGCTTTGCTACAGAATGCATCCAGGTCATCGGGTTTTCTACTAGTCACAAGACCATTATCGACTACCACTTCTTCATCTAGCCAAGTGCCTCCAGCATTTTGAATATCCGTTTTTAAACTTGGCCAAGAGGTAAGCGTCTTACCTTTAAGAATATCGGCTTCTACCAATGTCCAAGGCGCATGGCATATGGCAGCAACTGGTTTGTGTAGACTGAAAAAATCACGGATAAAATTGACAACATTTGAGTCAGTTCGAAGTGCATCCGGGTTGGCGACACCTCCAGGTAATACCAGTCCATCATAATCACTGGCTGATACCTCAGAGATAGCTTTGTCGACACCAAAAGCATCCGCTTTGTCGAGATGATTGTAGCCCTGAACTTTCCCTGCTTTGAGTGCAATGAGTTCCGAGTCAGCGCCTGCGAGTTTGATTTGCTCCCAAGGCGTAGTCAATTCGATCTGTTCAAAACCATCGGTCACGAGAAACGCAATTTTTTTGCCTTGCAGAGTGGTGGTTGTATTTTGCATAACTTATCCTCCTTATCTAGTTGGGTACTAAATGTGTTTAAAGTTCATGCATAGAATCGAATTTTTCAGATTAAAAATGTGAACGATTTAAAACCAAGTAATTTTCTTGGCGTGTTGACTGACATATTCGATAGAACGATTATTTATCCATGATGTATGGTTATCATGCTTTGTTTGAGTTTTAATTAATCGCGACAGAGCATGGATCTTCAATATGAAGTCAAATTTAAGTATTCAAATCATTTATAAAATTGAGATGATAATGCTGTGTTTCTCTATAACGAAGTGATGAAATAATCAGGTGAAAACTAACTTCAGATATTAGACATAAAATTAAAGTAGGGAAGCAATCAGAATGTTCAAAGAGACCAACACTCGATCAATTATTAAAGGTGTAACTTGGCGCCTTGTGGCAACGACGACGACAGTGATTATCGTTTATGTATTTTTTGGTCGGCTCGATCTGGCTATTGTGGCTGGGTTGCTCGAAAGTGTATTGAAAATTGCACTTTACTGGGGCCATGAACGAGTATGGCACAAAGTCAAATGGGGGAAAAAGCGTATTGAACCATTTAATCTTTGGTTTACAGGTTTACCCGCCTCAGGGAAAACAGTTATCGCAGATGCTGTTTACGCTGAATTAGAAAAAATGCAAATACCCATCGAACGAATAGACTCCAAAGATATTCGTGATCTGATTCCTAACATCGGCTTTTCAAGAGAAGAACGTAACAGACATCTAAGTAGAGTGGGGCACTTAATCAAAACGTTACAAAATAATTCCATCTCCACTGTCGCTTCTTTTATTAGTCCCTATAAAGAATCACGTAAAGCATTAAGAAATATGGTGAAAAATAACATTGTTGTTTATGTGAAAACGGATATTGAAACCTGTAAAAAAAGAGATACAACCGGAAGTTATGAAAGAGCACTTCAAGGTGAGTTGAAAAATTTTACGGGCATCAGTGATGTGTACGAAGAACCGGAACATGCTGAAATTGTGATTGAGACAGAGAAGCTGAGTATAGAAGAATCAGCACAAGTCATTACTAACTATATTAAAAAGCACTATATGAAATAACTTATGCACAAATAAAGCTACAAAAAAAGCCGCTAGAAAAAACTAGCGGCTTTTGTATATCAGAACTATTCGTCACCGATAACTTCACGAATACGTTGAGCGATGTAGCTAACATGGGTTTCCAGAGCAAAATGGCCGGTCTCTAGTAACTCGACCACGGCATTTGGATTATCTCGCTTATAAGCCTCTGCACCGGGTGGGATATAGAAAGGATCGTGTTTACCCCAGATAATCAGTGATGGAATTTGAGTGTCTCGAAAGAACTGCTGAAACTTGGGATAGATTTTCAGGTTATTTTGATAGTCAAGAAACAGGTCTAACTGAATCTCTTTATTGCCTGCACGTTCAAATAAAAATGTATCCAGATAATAAGCTTCCGGTGCTAACAACTCCTCATTTTCTACTCCATGAGCATACTGCCAGCGCGTACCTTCCAGATTAAGAATAGCATCATGAATCACCTGACGATTTTCTGCATTTGGTTCATCCCAATATGCTTGAACAGGTGCCCAGGCATCACCTAGACCTTCCATATAAGCATTACCATTTTGTGAGATAAAGCCGGTTACACGTTCCGGATAAGCTAATGCCAGACGCAGACCAGCAGGGGCACCATAGTCAAATACGTAGATGGCGTATTTATCCAGCTTCAGCGTATCAACAAATTTCACCAATGTGTCGCCCAAGCTATCAAAGTTATAAGTGTAGTGGCGAGTAGCAGGCACCTCAGTAAAGCCAAAGCCAGGTAAATCAGGCGCAATAATATGGAACTTATCAGCTAACAAGGGAATGAGTTCACGGAATTAATGTGATGAACTTGGAAAACCATGTAGCAATAACAGTGTGGGTAATTTGTCATCACCGGCTTCACGGTAAAACAACCTCACACCATCAGTCTCTACAAATTTATAACGAATAGGATGATGTCTGTTTTTAGTCATTCTTCTCTCCTTTATTATGTGACTTCTAAAATGTAACTTTTCAGGTTACATGTGCAGTGCAGTATGTGAGTTTTCATGTAACTAGTAAATCGTGGTTTTAATGGTTACAATATTATGTGAATAAACTGAGTGAGAAGGTATGACCAACGCTAGAAATATAACCAGAAAGCCTATTGTTATTGCTGATCATCCTGTATTGGATATGTTGAATACAGTGGCTATCGTGAATAAACAGCAGGACGATTTTTGGCAAACGGATGAAGATGTTATTTATTGGTTGGAAACTGTAGCGAATATTAAGCTCACTTCACATAAAACGTTTAAGCAAGGCGAGTTACTCAAGACTGCAAGATTATTAAGAGAAGTCATTCGTAAGCTGGTGGTAAAAAAGAAAGGGGATTCGCTAGACAGTATTAAGTCTTTAGAACCTTTTCTTGATGCATCGCTGAGCTGGGTCCGTCTGCAAAAAAATGCGGAAGGGCAATGGCAGCAACACCGTTGTTATAAGCAGGATACGGTCGAACAAGTTTTTGCTCCGATAACAGAAGCAGCCGCTGCACTATTAGCAGAGGTAGATTTTAATCTGGTCAGAGTCTGTGAACACGAGGAGTGCATACTGTGGTTTTTAGATCGCACCAAAACACATAAAAGACGCTGGTGCAGTATGGCGCTTTGTGGCAACAGACATAAAGTGGCTAAATACAGAAAGCAAAAAGTCCAATAAATCTTACAATCATGGCTGGCAGAGTCCACGTAACTCAAATGGTTACAAGAGACTTTTGTCAGTTATTCTCTCCAATATTTCAAAATTCCACTTTTTTCAAAAATCATACTTTTGGCTGATAGTTTTTAATGCCAAATTTCTTTATGCTCCATCTGCTAATGAGTTTGTTAATTAAAGATTGCCAAACATCATGTGAATCAAAGCGGAAATCTTCAGGAGCAATGCCCACATGAGCTGGATTACACAGGTAAATCGGATATGAGAAATGCATAGACACTTTCTACTTTATCCCTATTTACTAGGTTCTTAAGGCGATCGTTACTAGCTCTTCCCGGCCCAACATACAAAATCAATCAGTCTAGTTTTGCCAAATAGAGGGTATGCATGTGACAAAAGAAAGTTATTTTTATCTGTAGTTAATTGATTAATAAAGATAATAAATAAACTGGAAGCCAAAAAATATTGAGTGTGACCTTACCAGCACATGAAGACACCTTATAATTACAAACCACGTTTAAAAATAAATTAAGAAATAAGATGAAATCACCGAACCAAATATTCACAAAATCGCCTCGTAGAAAACTAAAATCACTGACCAAAACTATATTGCCGTTGATATATTTTGGAATGAGCCAGTATGCCATCGCAGACACGCTTTATTGGGATGGAACAGACACCACTAGTGGCAATGGTTCACCCATCGGAGGTTCGGGAAATTGGAATACGTCTACCAACTGGACTAGTGATGCTTCGGGCACAACTAACCAAGCTTGGGGGGATGGTGATAATGCGGTGTTTGGTGGCACAGGCGGTACAGTAACGTTGGATTCCGCTCAGTCTGTTGGAGACATTACATTTTCTACGGATGGCTACAGATTAACTCGTGCTCCGAATACTCCGGTTTCATTTGCTAATGCTGTCAATTCATACACTGTTACCAACGCTGGGGATACTGCGACCATTGAGGCCGTCGTGGGTATGTCTGGCGGTATATCTCCAAACGCATTAACCAAACTTGGCGATGGCAAGCTAATAATGGCGGGGCCTCAAAACTACTCGGGTATTACTACCATTTCAGCGGGAATACTAGAACTACGCGGTTCTACACACCGTGGCAATATCATTAACAACAGCATATATATATCAAATTTGGGGGCAGGTGCCACCTCAAACTATACCGACGTTATGAGTGGTAGTGGCGCTTTGGTTAAAACAGGCAACGGAACTCTAGTTTTAATGAATGCCAACACTTATACCGGCACCACCACCATCAACAATGGCGTCATAAATGCAGCAAACGCATCAGCGCTGGGCAACAGCAGTGCTGTTACAGTAGCAGGTGGGAAACTTAGACTAAGCAGCAATTTAAATATTGGATCCCTTGCTGGCACAGGCAACACAGACCTAAATACCAACACGCTGACGACCGGTGAAGACAACAGTTCAACAATCTACTCAGGCGTGCTATCAGGTACAGGCGGAGTAACAAAAGATGGGACTGGCACGTTCACCTTATCTGGCAACAACACCTACAGCGGCGGCACCACTATTTCTGATGGGACATTACAGGTCGGTAATGGCGGTACATCAGGCTCGCTAGGTAGTGGGGATGTGACCAACAACAGCGCTCTGATCTTTAACCGCTCCGATGATTCGAGTTATGTCGGTGTGATCAGTGGTACCGGTGCTGTGACTCAAAACGGCACCGGCAACTTTAACCTCACCGGAACCAATACCTACACCGGCGCGACTACAGTCAACGCAGGTATCCTGTCAGTGAATGGCTCAATCAGTAATTCCACGACTACCGTGAATAGCGGCGGAACGTTAGGTGGTACAGGTACTGTGGGTGATGTCTTTATCAATGGCGGTACGTTTGCTCCCGGTAATTCCATCGGCACCATCAATGTGTCGGGCAATGTGGATTTTAGTGGTGGCGGTAACTACGATGTAGAAGTGGATGCAGCAGGGAATAGCGATAAAATCGTTGCAACAGGCAGTGCGACGTTAACCGGCGGTGTCGTCAATGTGAAAGCGGCACCAGGTACCTATGCGTATGCCACAGACTATACTATTTTCACCGCCAGCGGCGGACTGGGTGGTACAACCTTTGATAGTGTGAATGCCAATCTGGCCTTTTTAACGCCGACCTTGAGTTATGATGCCAATAATGTGTTTCTTAAGTTGACTCGCAATAGTACTAACTTTAGTGATGTGGCCAGCACGCGTAACCAACGAGCAGTGGCAATGGCTATTGATAATAACACTAGCCAGTTAAGTGATTTAGTAAGTCAGATCACGCCCTTATCCAGTTTAGCTGCAAGACAAGCCTTTGATAGTTTGAGTGGTGTTCAGCACAGCAATAACCAACTGATCACCCGTTCCGTAACTTCACAATTTAATCAATTATTACTCAATCATGGCAGTCAAAGTGGGTCTGGCTCACTGGCCTTTAATAATCAGTTCAACGTTAGTGGGATGAATTCTGGTTCAGCGTCCGGCCTGCCACAACAACGAGGGTGGTGGGCACAGGGCTTTGGCAGCTTTAACGACATTGATGATACCCATAATGCACGCGGTGCTGATTATCAAACCACTGGCTTGGCAATGGGGTTCGATGTCGATTGGAATGATTTTGTGATAGGTGTTGCAGGCAGTTATGCCCGCACGGATGTTGATCCTTATTCAGGTAACAGCAGTATCGACTCATACCAAGCCGCCACTTATGGTAGTTGGCAACAGGATCAGCGTTACGTTAATGCTAGCCTTGGCTTTGGGTTGCATAAAATGGATGCTTCACGCACGGTTACCATGGGCTCTTCGGTCAGTACGGCTAAAGCCGACTACGATAGTTTTGACGTCAATGCCACGATTGAGGCGGGTAAGGACTTTGCACTCAACGCAGACACCGCTTTCACACCATTTGCCGGTGTTTCTTATCTGCACAGCACACGAGATAGTTTTAATGAGAAGGGGGCAGGTGCAGCCAACCTGAGTGTAGATAAAGAAACCGGCGAGAGCTTGTTGACCTCTATTGGTGTGCGTTTAAGCCACGATATCCACATGGCGGATAAACGGATTCTTACCCCTTTTGCCAGTATCGCCTATGTACATGAACATATGGATAATGTTTCAACACTGAATGCTAATTTTAAAAATATATCTGGATCAAACTTTTCTATCGATGGTCCGGAGCTAGATAATAATCGCTTACAGTTAGCTCTCGGGGTTACCGGGCAACTGACGGGAAGCACGTCTTTGAATGTCGGTTACACAGGCGAGTTTGCAGACTCTCATCAGAATAACGCCTTATCAGCCACGTTGGATATTGCCTTCTAATGTTATGTTGACTCAATGCTATTGGAACATCTCCTGACAATGACAGTCCAGAATAGTGAGTTGTTATAACCACAAAAGGAGATGGTATGAAACTTAAAACGGCTTTTCTGACGTCATTGTTACTGACATCAACGGCTTTTGCTGCAGATGATATTACGGTTGATATGACTAACCTGAAAACTGGTGAAAGTGTCGGCACAGTGACTATCAGCAGTCATCCTTACGGAACTGTGTTTACACCCAATTTAAAAAATATACCTACAGGTATTCATGGTTTCCATGTGCACGAGATAGCTTCTTGTGATGCCAAGAAAAAAGACGGTGAGTTAGTCCCTGGCGGTGCTGCAGGTAGTCATTATGATCCATCTAACACTGGCAAGCATGCTGAACCATGGAGTTTTGCAGGTCACAAAGGCGATTTACCGGTTTTATATGCTGATGAAAATGGCAATGCGACATTACCGGTATTATCGCCAAAACTTAAACTAAAAGAATTACATAATCGTTCATTGATGATTCATGAAAACGGTGATAATTACTCCGATAATCCCAAGCCTTTAGGCGGCGGTGGCGCTCGTCTGGTATGTGGTGTTATCCACTAAACATCTAATAGGAACCCGCAATTAAGCGGGTTCTTTTTATCCATATAAAACATAGTTTACCGCTCGATGGTGATGTCGTTTGGTATAACTCTCGTTGTCTCTTTCACTTTTAACATAGCAATTTTACTATGCCACTCAACACCAAGTTGTGAGCAAGTAATGTATGTAGTTGATATAGTAAATAAATAAGACATTAACGAGGTTTTCATGAGTAATCATCAAATCAATATTATGTTGAAATACATGAGAGCCAGTATGTATAGCTTATTCATACTATTATTTTTTCTGGGTAGTTACTTTCTCTATTTGATGGTGCAGTCATTTCATCACTTAAATGACAATGCGATTTCATCATCCCGAACTGTTTCCGACAGTGTTTTTTACAATGAGCGTGAAAGTTTAGGAAAAGTGGTTTATGACTACAGCTTCTGGAATGATGCGGCTGAGGCGCTTTCTGGTGTTGATGATGCATCATATTACGAAGATAACTTTGATAGTGATTATTTATTCAATACCTTTACTATTAACCAAGTCATCATCTATGAACACGACGGCAATCTAAAAGACAGTATCGTAAACGGCGTAAGAGAGGAGCTTAGTAGCTCGGTTTATACTGAGCCTGCTTTTGCACGGATGTTTGATCAAGCCATACAAACCGATTACGAATCGCCTGAGCCTATCACGTCGTATATCAGTATTTCTGGTCAAATTCATGTTATCGCTGCATCAGTCATTGTGGCAGATAAACAAACAGACCAACTCAAAACAGGTGAGCTTTATGGTGTCTTAATGATGACTCGCAAGTTAGATCAGGCTCTCCTGACAAAATGGGATAAACAGTTTCATCTACATGACCTCACTATCCAAGCCACCAATAGCTCATTGAAAAAAAACTATATCGCTAAAGATATTAAAGATATCGATGGGAATGTTATTGGCCATGCTACATGGAAGCCTCACCAGCCAGGAAAGCAGTATATCACTGAGATATTGCCTATTACGGGTGTCATCGTTTTGTGTGTGATTATTATCCTGATTGTATTTTCTACCTTCATGAATAAATACATCAGGCACACCAGGCTGGCTGCCCAGCAGCTTGAAAATAACCGGGATGAGTTACGGAAATTGGCTCATTATGATTCAGTCACTAACTTACCTAATCGGTTGTTAGGTATGGACCGGCTTGAACAGGCGATTCTGGCTTCATCACGCTATGACAGCTACACAGCATTATTGTTTATTGATCTTGATGGGTTTAAAGAGGTTAATGATACACAGGGACATGATGTCGGGGATCAATTGTTATATGAAATCGGTAAACGCTTGTTGTCTTGTGTAAGAGAAGGGATTGATACTGTTTCTCGTTTGGGTGGTGATGAATTTATCGTGACCCTCACACAGTTACAAAGTAAATCAGATGCCATCAATGTGGCTGAGGATATTCTGGCGTTAATTCAGAAAGAGTTATTTATTGGTGATGTGACCCTTGCCATCTCAGCCAGCATTGGTGTGGTTATCAGCCAGGGGAATAGTCTTGATGCCAAACAAATGATTAAAACTGCTGATATCGCGATGTATAAGGCTAAATTGGCTGGAAAAAATCAATTTGTCGTGTTTGAAGAGAATAATCACAGTTGAAACAGTGATAGAGTCTTAATTCAATAAACTAAAAAACACAATTGAAAAGAGGCCTTTTCAGTCACGTTTTAAAGACTGTCTTATTATGTGATAGTCATCATTTTTAATGACTCTGCTGTTCACAGCACCTGCTCATGGGAAAGTAATGACGAATAAAAATAGTGCTCGCGTGGCATTAGTGACTGGTTCAACATCCGGTATAGGCAGAGCGATTGCTCAACGTTTGGCTGATGAAGGTTACACCGTGGCTATACACTCTAAAAATTCAGTTGACGAGGGGAAATTATTCGCCAGTCAGCTAAAGAAAGCCTCTTATTTTCAAGCTGATCTGGCTGACCAGCACCAAACAAAAGGCCTAGTTGAGGCAGTGCTTGCCGAATTCGGTCGTTTAGATATCTTGGTCAATAATGCCGGTATCAATGCCATGATTCCGCATAAAGATCTGAAACAAGCGGATGCCGATATTTGGCGTGATTTATACGAAGTGAATGTTATTGTACCTTGGTGTTAATCGCCGAAGCAGAGTCTGCCTTGAGGGCTTCAGCTTCTGAAGCTTGTCCTAGCTGTATTGTTAATATTAGTTCTCACGCAGGCGTCAGACCAAAAGGGGCGTCGATTCCGTATGCTGCGTCAAAAGCGGCATTAAATCACATGACAAAACTGCTCGCGCTAAATTTATCTCCGGCTATTCGAGTGAATGCTATTGCCCCTGGTTTAGTCGATACACCCATGACAGCGTCTTGGCTGGATGCACAGTCATTATGGAAAGAGAAGTCGCCTATGCAGCGAGGTGCCAGCCCAGAAGATATTGCGCATATAGCGGCTATGATTATTTGCAGCACCTACCTGACCGGCGAAATCGTGTTATGTGATGGTGGTTTGAATCTGACTTAGCTTGTTTTGGATGCAACAAGCACATAAACCAGTATAAAAATGCATCAAACTGAACTGATTCTCAAGCCCGCCAATGCATGATTGAATAGCTAGGTTATCAATTAAGGAGAGATTAAGTGATTGTGATTTATGGTATCAAAGAAAAGCTGAATCCAATCAAGATGTAGCTGTCGGATGTTATCCATTCTTGTATGCAATCGGTACTTGGTTTGCCTGAGGATAAACGAGCACATCGCTTTATTCCGATGGATAAAGAGGATTTCTTTTATCCCGGCGGCAGGAGTGATGACTATACCGTCATCGAAATACATATGATGTCAGGACGGAAACCAGACACGCAGAAACAACTCATCAAGTCTTTATTTTGTGAAATAGAAGGACAACTGGCCATTTCGCCTAATGATATCGAAATTACCATTCATGAGCAGGCGCCTTATCAGTGGGGATTCAGAGGAATGACAGGCGATGAAGCCAAGGATCTGAAGTATAAGCTTAATGTGTAAATGGAACATATCCATATTTAATAAGGTATTACTGTGAAACATAAAATTGCACTGTATGGTGCCGGCAATGTGGGATCGACCACGGCGCAATGGTTGGCTCAGAAAGAATTAGGCGATATTGTTTTATTTGATATCAATGAGAGTCTGGCAGAAGGAAAAGCTTTAGATTTAATGCAAGCAGGGCCTGCAGCGGGGTTTGATTGCTCTATCTTAGGGAGTGATAATCCTGACATTATTGCTGATGCCGATGTTGTTGTGGTGTCAGCAGGTGTGCCCCGTCGCAAAAATCCGCAGACGGGCAAATATCCAGGTCGTGACGAACTCATCAAAATTAATCAAGCTGTCATTGAGCAGGCTTCAGCACATATTAAAAACCTCGCTCCTGACGCTATTGTGATTATGGTGACCAATCCGATTGAAGCGATGTGTCATGTCGTGAAACAGATCACCGGATTTCCTAGTGACCGAATTATTGGACAGGCTGGTGCTTTAGATACCACACGCTACAAAACCTTTATCGCAATGGAATTAGGTGTCAGTGTGAAAGATGTCAATGGCATGGTTATCGGCGGGCATGGGGATGCAATGGTGCCATTACCCACTCACACACGATTTCAGGTATACCCGTTTTAGAATTAATTCATGAAGACCGGCTGGAGCAGATCATTCACAGAACTGCCCATGGTGGAGGTGAGATTGTGAGTTTACTCGGTTATAGCAGTTATTACGCGCCGGCCGCAGCGACAGCATTAACAGTGGAATCAATACTTCGTGATCAGCGAAGATTGATTCCCAGTGCAGTGTTAACCCATGGGGAGTATGGCTATAACGATTTATTTATCGGGCTACCTGCTATCTTAGGTAAAAATGGAGTAGAGTCCATTGTTGAACTCAATTTGGCTGATAAAGAAAAAATGAAACTGCAGCACTCAGTCGAAAGTGTAAAAGACGTGGTTAACCTTTTAGGTTATTGATGCTGGATATTACAAGCGAGTCACTCTAGGCTGATTGAGCATGCTAAATATTGATAGAATCCGCTGTTTTTAATTCGAGACCAAATATGGCTTCCTCTCCCTATGTCACTGCAGAAGGTTATGCTTTGCTTAATCAAGAACTCACGGAACGTTGGGCTCGGCGTCGTGATGTGGTTAAGGCATTGTCTGCCGCAGCAGCAGAAGGGGACCGCTCTGAAAATGCAGAATATATCTATCGTAAAAAAGAATTACGTGAGATCGATCGCCGTATTCGTTACCTGCAAAAAAGGCTGCCTGATTTAAAAGTCGTGGATGAAGCACCGGATAATCAGTCACAGATTTTTTTTGCCGCCTGGGTAACGGTCGAGACAGAGGCCGGTGATGAAAAAGAATATCGCATTGTCGGGCCCGATGAGATTGATGCCTCAAAAGGTTATATCAGTATCGACTCGCCATTAGCTCGTCAGTTATTGGGTAAAACGCTGGATGATGAAGTCGTGATAGAGGTCGCAGGTCAGAAAAAAGTCTACTTTGTCTTGGCTATCCGTTATTCCTAATATCTGCTGTTTTTTTATCTGCATCTAGTATCCGTTATTTCAGGTTTTTGTTTTTTCTTGCATCATTCAATCATTGGCAATATGATACGATATATCATTAATTGTGAGGTTGAGATGAAAGATAATATCGCTATCGCCTGTTCAGGGCTTTGTCTGGTGCACTGCTTAGCGACACCGATAATCATCAGTTTGGCTTTCTTTGGCGCTGCAAGCAGCTCATTTGAATCACCGTGGGTGCATTTATTGTTGTTGATCCCCGTCATCATTTTAGCGCTGTTGAGTTTGCCTTTTTCATACATACAACACGGTAGTTATTTACCCATGATCTTAGTGAGCTTGGGCATTAGCGCCTTAGTTTCAACATTTTTCTTACCAGAACATTATGAGTTTTGGATCACCGTTCCGGCAGCACTTTTCATTATGAGTGGGCACTTCTGGAATCGCCAATTAACTACAAAAAACGTGCAGATGATGGAGCCTAGCAATGGATGAGAAAGCATTAATGGCCATGTCAGAAGATGACTATATGAATGAAGAACAATTAGCTTTCTTTGATGCCAGATTGCTTCAATTACGACAAGAGACACTAGACGAAATTGAAGCGTCAAAGCAAGACATCAACTATGGCAGAGTCAGCGATGTGTCTGATAGAGCCACACTCGAAGAAGAGGCGCAGATAGCATTAAGACTGGCAGACCGTAAACGTCAGCTTATTCCTAAAATTGATAAAGCCCGGCAGCGAATACGTCAAGGAGAGTATGGCTATTGTCTGGAAAGCGGTGATCCTATTGGTATAGAACGCTTACTGATTAGACCCACAGCGGAATACAGCACGGATATTAAGAACATAAATGAAAAAAGAGAACGACGTTATGAAGACAAACGATAATCGACTGCCGGTCACTGTTTTATCGGGTTTTTTAGGGGCAGGTAAAACGACCGTACTCAACCACATTCTGAATAATCGTGAAGGTAGAAAAGTGGCGGTTATTGTGAATGATATGAGTGAAATCAATATTGATGCACAACAGCTTAACAATGAAGTTGATTTCAATCGTGCTGAAGAAAAGCTGGTGGAGATGAGTAACGGCTGCATTTGCTGCACTTTACGTGAAGATTTGTTAATTGAAGTCAAACGTCTGGCAGATGAAGGCCGTTTTGATTATCTCGTGATTGAATCAACTGGTATCTCAGAGCCCTTACCTGTCGCAGAAACATTCACGTTTGCGGATGAAGAGGGTGAGAGTCTTTCTACCATAGCTCGTCTGGATACCATGGTCACGGTGGTTGATGCTATCAACTTTTTGAAAGATTTTCGTGAAGCTGAACTTCTCCAAGATAAAGGTGAACACCTCGGTGAGGAAGACATGCGAAGTGTGGCCGATCTGCTGATTGAGCAGGTGGAGTTTTGTGATGTCATTCTTGTTAGCAAGACTGACTTATGCAAAAAAGAGGATCTGGAAGAGTTGACTTCCATATTGAGAAGTCTGAATACGCAAGCAGACATCATTCCCTTAGAGCAAGGAAAAGTGTCGCTGGACAAAGTCTTGGCTACGCATAAGTTTGATTTTGAGAAAGCCTCACAAGCACCTGGCTGGTTAAAAGAAGCCAGGGGTGAGCACGTGCCTGAAACCGAAGAATATGGCATCAGTAGTTTTTCATATGTCGCACGTAAGCCATTTCATCCTGAGAAGTTTTATGATTTTCTACATCAGGATTGGCCAGACGGTAAGTTAATTCGCTCTAAAGGCTATTTCTGGTTAGCCAGCCGACCACAATTTGCTGGTCATTGGAGTCAGGCTGGTGGTATCGCTCATCATGGTTTCGCGGGCATGTTTTGGAAAGCCGTGCCAGAAGATCGCTGGCCTGAAGATGAAGAGTCTAGAGAAGTCATCATGGAACATTGGCAAGAACCATTTGGTGACATGCGTCAGGAACTAGTTTTTATTGGCCAGAACCTGAATGAGTCACAAGTTAAAGAGCAGCTTGATGCCTGTTTATTAACAGATGAGGAACTGCTCGCAGGCAAAGCTCTATGGCAGACATTAGCTGATCCTTTTCCTTCATGGCAATCACAATGACAGCATTAGCTATCAAAAAAACTGAATCAATTAATCACATCAAGTATGCATCAGATGCTGTTGATTTAGCAGATATTTATGATCAATTCGTGAATCTGATTGTTTGGCAGAGACAACTGAATGCGGCCATAACAGAAGATGTGTCCGCTTTACTCAACACCCACACCAGCTTTGCATTCCGAGCAGTACTTAAACCCTCTGAAGTTCATGAATGGCTGAGAGGCTCTTTAAAGCAGCAGACATACACGGCCTTAGAAAATGATATCGCCTCCATAGCGGAAATCTTTGCAGACTTATTTGATTTGAGTCATGTAGGCTTGCGACTGGAGTTATTGAATAAAACAATGTGTCCACGCTTTCATGTTGATAAATTGATGTGTCGTTTGGTATCCACTTATGCAGGAAATACCACGCAGTGGTTAACTGAAGATAATGTTGACAGAACCAAGCTGGGTGCTGGTGCCAATGGTCAGCCAGATGAAACGTCAGGCATATATATGAATGAAGATGCGATTCAACAGGCTTCTCCTGGTGATGTTTTATTGATGAAAGGTCAGGCATGGCCGAACTCATCATTGCCAGCACTGGTGCATCGATCGCCATCGGCTACGGCATTATCACCTCGCTTACTGCTCGGTATAGACTTTGCCTGAGCTAGGAATACGGCTGATTTTATATGGTGCATTATTGAGTGAATGGGTTAACTGTTAAAATTCCGTTATCATTAGTCGTTCTTTAATGATAATAGTGAGTGATGAGCCTACTCTCCAAAGTGACGATATGGATACAAAAAAAGCAATTAATCAAGCCGAAAAAAGTTGTATTGAGCATGGAGGCAAGCTGACTCCTAAGCGCAAGTTGGTACTGGAGCTTTTACTTGAAAACGCTCAGCCACAGTCAGCCTATGAACTTGCTGATTTGTATCAACGCAAAATGGGTGAAAAAATACCAGCTATGTCAGTGTACAGAATGCTGGAATTTCTTATTGAGCAAGGCTTAGTGCATAAGTTGGCTTCAACGAATAAGTTTTTGGCCTGCTCACATATCACGTGTAATCACAAACACGAAACACCGCAGTTTTTGATTTGTGACAATTGCCAATCCGTGAGTGAAGTGGGTATTGATACCAAGCTGATAGAAGCCTTGGAAAAAAGCATTCAACAGAATCATTTTCAGCTTAATAGCCCACAGTTAGAACTTCACGGCTTGTGTGAAAACTGCCAAACCAAATAAAACCCAGCAAGACTGGGTTTTATTTGGTGTACATAATGATATGATACATCACTATTTTACGATTGATTCTCATTAAAAACTGCCTCGAGGAACCGAATTAGACATGCTAGAAGTCAGTAATTTAAACAAGTTTTATGGAAAAAATCATGCGGTTAATGATTTAAATTTTACTGTCGTTTCAGGTGAAATTCTATGTCTTCTTGGAGCAAATGGCGCAGGAAAAACAACTACAATCAATATGTTACTGGGTTTTATTAAACCTGATTCTGGTAGTGCTGTTTTAGATGGACTGGATATGTATCACCAGCGATCGGCTTGCCGCGAACAGATGATGTATATCCCAGAAAATGTGCATCTCTATCCTAGTTTTACTGCAATAGAAAATATCGCCTATCTTGCTGAACTCGCCAAAATGCGTGTCAGTGATGGTGAGATTAAAGATGTTTTAATCAGAACTGGCATCACAGAACATCAACTTGATCGCAAAGTTGGCAGCTTCTCTAAGGGCATGCGTCAAAAAGTGGCTATTGCCTTTGCTTTACTCAAGCACGCCAAACTGGTGTTGATGGATGAACCTACTTCAGGCCTTGATCCTGTCGCGACACAAGAGTTTATCGATGTGGTTAACACCATTAAAGAACGTGGCACAGCGGTATTGATTGTGACGCATGACTTGCTCTGTGCACATCAGCTATCTGATCACATCGGCATTATGAGTCAGGGGCAGTTAAAACAATTCATAAAAAACGAACAACTGACGTTACCCGATCTAACAGAACACTATTTCAACCAATTTTCAGCTTAAAGGTCTTAATGTGAAAAAAAACCTTATAACCAGCCTTGTCTTATCAGCATTATTTCCTGTCGGAGTCTTGGCTGATGAGAGCTCATCGGCAACAATTTCTCCCATGATTGTGGTTGGGGATGCGCCAGATTATAGCGATACGAATTTAGCAGGATCTGTCGATAGTATTTCACGTGAGGAGTTGGCTCAAAGTCATATCAATAACACGATGGAATTATTCACCAAAGTCCCCGGCGTTTATTTTGCTCGTTATAACCAAGGCATTATTAATACCGATATCGGTATACGTGGATTTGCTGCTGAAGGTTCATCACCACACGCTAAGTTACTGATTGATGGTATCCCTACCAATTTACATAATGGTTACAGTGAAATGGATCAGTTATTTCCTGGAGATATCAGTAATATCACCGTCTTCAAAGGCACCAGTGATCCACGTTATGGTTTGTTGAATGTTGCTGGTAATTACAACATCGAAACACGTTCAGATTTAGGGCGTGAAGTACAAGTTACTGCAGGCAGTTATAACGCGCGTGAAGTACAAGCCTATGCGGGAGAACAAACCGGTAAGTTGAGACATAATTATTTCTTTGGTTACCGTCAATCTGATGGTTATCGTGATAATTTTGAGCTGGATAAATATTCTGTCTCAGGTCGCTGGTTTTATGATTTTTCAGATGATACCTCCTTAGGCTTGATTGTTCGTGCCTCAGACTATGATGCCGATGCCCCAGGCTACTTAACGCAAGAAGAGGCTAGAAAACACCCAACTCGCTCAGCAAGCTATGCCAGACAAGATGGTGGTGATAAAAACACACAATCCTATAGTTTGCACTTTGACCATGCTTTTTCCGATAGTGTGGACTGGTCCTTAAAGTCCTACTTTAATCATTATGAAAGAGAGCGTTGGGTCAGATTTACTGCAGGTAACTCCTTACAAAATCGTTATGATGATCAAGATCATTATGGCGTTATCTCTTCGCTTAATTGGCAGTTAAACCCTGATTGGACATTGAACTGGGGTGTGAATGTAGAGAAACAGAAGGTCATCGAGCAACGATTTGGCACAGTTAATAACGCTCGGCAACGTGATAACTCAAATGTACTCAGAGATTATGAGTTCGATTTTATCAACTATGGTAGTTATTTAGAGCTAGCCAATACACCATTAGATTGGTTTGCCTGGAATGTGGCGATTCGAGCAGACAGATTTACTGGTGATGGTAAATTTGCCGGTACGAAGAGAGATATTTATGATTTTGGCAACATAATGCAGCCAAAATTAAACTTGTTCTTTTACCCATCAGACAGCGTTACCGTATTTGCAAACTATGGCAGAAGTTTCCAAACGCCAACGAGTGCAGCAGCCTATACCGCAGGTGATCGCTCGGAGCGTGATGTTTCGTTGAATGATGGCTGGGAAGTGGGCACTAAGTGGTTGGCACTCGATAGTCTGGAATTACGTTTATCGTATTGGCAGCAGAAAGCCAGTGATGAATATGTCACCATTGACAATACCTCACAAAATGTTGGTGAAACCATGCGAAAAGGTCTGGACTTTGGCTTTAATTGGGGAGTAACTGACCTCGTCACGCTTTGGGGTAATTTTACTACTGCGGATTCTGAGATTCGTACAGAAGGTGAGAATAAGGGGAATGAATTACGTAGTATTCCTTCTTACACTGCCTCAATGGGAGTGAGTTATCAAGTGACCCCAGCCGTTACTTGGCGAGTGCATTATGATGCTCAGGCTAGTGCTTATGTAAATGAAGCCAATGATGGGGGCAAGTACGGTAAGTTTAACCTGGTTAATACCAGTGTTGACTACGACGCTGGCTGGGGAACGATTAATCTGCAAGTGAATAATTTGTTCAACGAATATTATGAATATGTCTATGATAATTCTCAGAATGGTTCAGACATTATTTATTCTCCTGGTGACGGTATCAATGCCTCTGTTTCTGTCCTGTATCGCTTTTAATGGGTGTGGACATGCTTTTTACGATAGCGCGTCACGAATTAGTGGAGCAATGGCGTCATAAAACGCTGAAAATTTTATTACCCCTGATGCTTATGTTGACTGTGCTAGTGGCTTTTAGCCACTGGCAACAGCAGCAAGATTTTATTGCCGTACAAAAACAGTGGCAGGAAACCAATGATGCCAAGTGGGAAGCTCAGCCGGACCGTCACCCGCACCGAGCTGCACATTATGGTGCCATGGTGTTTCGTGTTATCTCACCATTAAGTTTCATTGATGCTGGTGTAAACCCATTTGTGGGTAATATGTTGTTTTTAGAAGCACATCGACAAAACAGCAGTCAGTTTAAGCAATATTTAAGTAGCCATAGCTATATGCAGTTGGGTTATTTATCCGGCGCAACACTGATATTGGTCGTCTGGCCTTTAGTGCTGATTGCGTTAGCTTATAAAAGTATCAGTGGTGAGCGTCAGCAGGGCACATTACGACAGGTAATTGCGCTTGGCGTCAGTTTTCGTCAACTGATTGTCGGCAAAGCATTAGCGTTCTTATTTATTTCACTACTTTTTCTGGCACTGGTCTTTTCTGTGGCCGCATTGTTTTTGGTGCTGGGCGAGGCAAGTGGCGATGTTTATGCACGCTTTTCCATGTTATTTGCACTGTATTTTCTGTATTGCATGATATGGATCGGTCTGATTTTATTGGTATCGACCTTAGCACAAGGGAATAATCAGAGCCTATCCTCATCTCTATTACTGTGGCTGGTGATGGTAGTGGTGTTACCAAAGCTGGCTTATGCGGTAGCAGAGTGGCGTTATCCTTTACCGGATAAAGCAGTGTTTGATATTCAAACAACACAAGCTGTTGCCAAAGTCGGGGACTCTCACGATCCTGATGATCCGTATTTCAATGATTTCCGAGAGAAAACACTACAAGTGTATGGCGTTGATCGTGTTGAAGACTTGCCTGTGAATTGGAAGGGATTGTTGATGCAGGAAGGTGAGAGAATAACCAGTGAAGTCTTTGAGCAGCAATATGAGCAGCTTTTAGCTCAGATAGCCAAACAAAATGCCTGGGTTTCTGGTTTGTCCCTAATATCGCCTTACCTGGTAACGAGTCGACTATCCAACCAACTCAGTGGTACCAGTTATGAGCATATCAGAGAGTTCGAACAAGCAGCTGAAGCCTACCGTTATCAATTAATTCAGTCTTTGAATGATATCCATATCCATGAAGTCGATCTGGCTAAGGACCGTGAGACACGTATATCTCAGTCACATTGGTCTGAACTGGCCAAGTTTGATTATCAAGCGACGAAGTTAAAACAAGAATGGCCAACCATGGCCGCTTCTGTTGCCGTTATTATGGTTTGGTTCCTGTGTTTGTTGGCGGCCATTACTCTTACCAGACCGAAGGTGAGTCTATGAATCTGTTTGCTATTGAAATGAAACTGTTTTGGGCGAACAGGCTAAATAAATGGTTGCTGTTGACCTATCTTGTTGCAGGCGTTGTTGCCATTAGTCTAAGTCAGGTCACCTATGAGCGTGAATTAGAGCATTATCAGTTGGCTGAAACTTTTTATCAGAATGAGATTGAGCACTATCAAGAGCAGTTTGATAAACAACAATTACAGCTTGGCTATATGGGCTATTACTTATTTCATCCTGTTGCTCAGCTACCGCAGGCATGGTCAGCCTTGTTTCGGGGGGAACGTGATGAGTCTGCCAATCATTTACGTGTCAGATTGTTAGGTCTACAGAGTCAGGTGAATGCTAACGCGCTTGGCAATACTGACGCTCAGCGTTTTGGTCAATTTGATTTATCCTTTTTATGGTTATACCTGATGCCACTATTGATTGGTGCAATGACTATTAATCTATTGGCCGATGAAAAAAGTAGCGGTCGCTGGCCAATGTTAGTGGCTCAGGTATCGAAGGGTACACAGTTAATTTTCAGAAAGATGGCTGTACCCGCTTTGATGGTATTGACCGTCAATATGACTTTATTGGTGTTAGCCACATGGATGACATCGGTCACAATAGATAGCAGTTGGTTGGCAGTCTTACTACAAGTTGTTTTGTATCAACTGTGTTGGTGGCTGATTTGTGGCTGGATTGTATTTTTGAATAAAGAAGCCAGTTTCAATTATCTGTCACTCATTAGTATTTGGCTGGTGTTTACATTTATTGTGCCGGGCGTGGCTTATCTCTATCAAATTCAACAACAAGAAGCTGGGAAAGATGCAGCGATCGTGTTTGAGCAGCGTCAATATATGAATGATAGCTGGGATAAAGATAAGAAAGCTGACTTTGAGGCTTATCTCGCGAAGTTTCCACAATGGACGCCTACCGCCCCGTTGGGTGATGAATTTGACTGGCGTTGGTATTACGGCCAGCAGCAGATGAGTGATGTCGTGGTTAGTGATCTAGTCGAAAAACGTTACCAGAGTCAGTTAGCCAGTCACCAGCAAGGCCAGGCTTTTTCATGGTTTTCCCCAGTAATGACAATGCAATACAGTTTTAATCGCTTGGCGAATAGCGATATGTTGGCGAATGTTGATTTCAATCAGCAAGTTGCAGAGTATCAACAGTCATTACGTGATTTCTTCTGGTCATTTTATTTCTTCGATACCGCTTTTGAAAAAACAGATTTTGCTGATATCCCCAGTTTTAATTACCAGCCTGATAATGCTGCATTTATCTGGCAGGGCTCTTTGAAACTGTTGTTACTGAGTTTGGTGTTTGGGGTGTTACTGTGGCGCAAGGTAAGCGCTTTTCATGAACGCTGACACCGTGCAGCCAATTCCGACAAATATCATCACCGGTTTTTTGGGAGTAGGGAAAACAACGGCGATTATGTCCTTACTCAAGAAAAAGCCAGAAACTGAGAGGTGGGCCGTTCTGGTGAATGAGTTTGGCGAGGTGGGGCTGGATAAAGCGTTGCTATCGTCAGATTCTTCCGAATCTGATGGCTTAATCATCAAAGAAGTACCGGGCGGATGCATGTGCTGCACGGCAGGCTTACCTGTCACCGTAGCGTTAAATCAGATCCTACGGGAAGTGCAGCCAGATAGGTTATTGATTGAACCTAGTGGCCTCGGTCATCCTAAAGAAGTATTGGATATCCTCACAAGCAGGCAATATCGAGACTGGATTGATTTAGCGGCGACCATTACCTTAGTCGATGCTCGTCATTTTAGTGATGAGCGTTACATCACTCATGAGATATTTTTGCAGCAATTAGAAGTGGCCGATCTGATTGTCGTGAATAAGTATGATGATCAGCAACAAGCAGACTTAGTATCGATGCAGAATTTTCTCCATCAGTTCGAGTCTCATAGCACACCTACGCATCATACAGAGTGGGGCGAGCTATCACTCTCATTTCTGGATAGGCCTTCTTCATTCAAACGTGCTGTTTGGCAAAAGGTGCCTGAGCCCAGACAGGACCAGAAAAGTAGTCAAAAACAGGCTGAAAGTGGCCTTGATGTTTATGAACATCAAGACGATGGTTGGCAAAGCCTTGGTTTTCGTTTCGATAATACGTATCAATTTGATGAGTCGGCTTTATTACAGTTATGCCGTGAATCGGAAGTTGAACGACTCAAAGCGGTTGTCAGTACCGAGATGGGCACACTTTTTATCAATCAGGTTGACACCGAACTTAATTTTAGCCAGAACCCCGTGCCAGTGAAGGAAAGCCTGATCGAATTTATTAGTACGACACCATTGTCACCAGTGGCCGTCCAAGCTGCTTTATCAGACTGTGTTATCAAGCGTCAGTGAGGTTTTATGTATTCTTGTATCAAAAACGCCCGTGCCTTTGACCCTGTTCAGAATTGGAATGGCGAGATTCGTGATATCTGGTTCAAAGAGGACAGAATTTGTGACACACCAGACTTAGATCAACAGCAGAAAGCCAGCATCTATGATGTGAAGGGTGACATTGTGATGGCCGGTGGCATTGATATACACAGTCATATTGCTGGAGGTAACGTCAACACCGCTCGATTATTGCTGCCAGAGCAGCATCGTAATCATTTGATGCGACAAGCTGTCACCCCCTTCTCTAATGCGCGCTGGTCTTCGTTCGAAACTGGTTATAAATACACTGAAATGGGCTATAGCATGGTTGTTGAACCAGCGATGTTGCCTGTTAATGCACCACAAGTGCATGCCGAATTTGCTGATATTCCTATTATTGATACGGCGGCTTTGGCCATCCTCGGTAGTGATGATTTATTGGTGAATTTAATCCGTGCTGGTGCGGGCCAGTCACAAATTAATGATTATGTGGCCTGGACGCTTCATAAAACAAAAGCCCTAGGCTTAAAAGTGATTAACGCTGGTGGATCACAAGCATTTAAAGAGGGTGCAGAAACCTTTGATTTAGATGATGTTTTAAGTGATTACGGCATTTCGTCACGTCAGTTATTACAAACCTTGCAGACAGCTGCTGTACAGACTGGCGTACCTCATCCCGTTCATGTTCATTGTAATAACTTGGGAACGCCGGGCAATATCCAGACGATTGTCGATACGATGGAAGCGGCGCAGGGATTGCCAATGCATTTAGCGCATGTGCAGTTTTATGGCTATGGCAATGAAGGTAAGTTTGGTTTTTCTTCCGCTGCAGCTCAGTTGATGGCAGCATTTAATCGTTATCCGAATATTACGATGGATGTCGGGCAGGTGCTATTTGGTCAAACGGTGACCTTATCAGGTGACGTCATGGCACAGTTTGCTCGTCGTGGCGATGCCAGTCCCAATAAATGGCACGTCTGGCATGCAGAGAATGAGGGCAGTGGTGGTATCGTGCCTTATCAATACAAACAAACCAGCTTTGTGAATGGCTTGCAGTGGGCGATTGGCCTGGAGATATTTTTACTATCAGAAGATCCTTGGCGATTATTTTTTACTACTGATCATCCAAATGGTGCGCCATTTACCCGTTATCCAGACTTATTACATTTATTAATGAGTTATGAGTATCGCATGGCTTGTTTGGAAAATCTGCATCCTGAAATTACTGAAATGACCTTATTAAAAGATCTGAAAAAAGAATTCAGTTTGTATGAGATAGCGATTATGACCCGAGCGGCGCCTGCCCGTTTACTTGGGCAGAATGACAGAGGGACGTTACAATCAGGGTCAAGAGCTGACATTGCTGTTTATCGTGAACAAGACGACAAATCGATTATGTTCCGCCATGCTGAAAAAGTATTTAAAAATGGTGAGCTTGTACTGAATGATGGTCGTGTAACACAACGCACTAATGGCAGTACTGTCACCGCTTCTGTTGGTTTTAATCAGGAAATTGAACAGACGGTGCAAGATTATTTTGATCGTTTTTACACGATGAAACTCAGTCATTACGGTATCACTGATGCCTTTATGGAAGAGCAGCACAGAGATTATTTAGCGACTCAGTTATCAGGCCAATATTCAGTCTAAGCTGAATAAAAAGGGCATGGTGTGATGCCATGCCCTTTGATTTTTGTCTTTAGAAGTCTAAACGCAAGCCAGCAAATACCGTTCTTGGTGCACCGACAGAGATGCGGTAATCACCACCAGAAGCGGTGTAATACTCTTCATCGGTGATATTCTTCACACCTAAATCCACTCTGAGCGTTGAATTGCCAATAGCTGGGAAGTAATACCAAATCCCTGCATCAACCAATGTGTAGTCGCCCAAGTCGAAGCTGTGCTCACTATCACCATAGCGATTACCCACATGAGTAATACCACCCCCCATGCCAAAACCACTCAGAGGATGATCGGCTCCCTGGAACTCATAACTCGTCCATAGATTGGCGGTATGCTCTGGTACATTTCTAGGGCGGTTACCATTGGTGTCAGTGTCTTCACTGACGATCTCAGCATCCAGTAAGCCAAGTGATGCCCGGATATTCCAGCCACGGACGGGGCTACCAGCAAGGCTTAATTCGACACCATTGGTCTCAATGCCTCCGGTTAATTCGGCTTCACCATTGACACTTTCATAGACATTGTCTTGTTTTATATCAAAATATGCCATCGTCAGTAGTAGTCTGTCATCAAACGTTGACCATTTCACTCCGGCTTCATATTGGCGGCCTTGCTGTGGTGACAACTCAGTTTGTTGCTGTTGACCGGTATAAATATTTTGCGCCATGAACGTATCAGCATAAGAGGTATATAAAGAGACTTCTGGAATAACATTCCAGACAATTCCGGCACTTTTGGTGAATTTGCTATCACGGGGGGTATCCGCTGTGATGACGGCACCGGAACTGAGTATGCGACGTTCAAAGTCTGCCGAATAAAATTCTTCGCGTAAGCCTAGGGTGATGGTGATGTCATCAGATGGTTTCATATCAAGTTGAGCAAAGGGGCCATATGACTTCATATTCACATCACGATCATCTCGACTTGCTGTCGTAATATCATTGATTAAGCTATAACTGTTTGGATTGGTGACGGTGCCACCAGTTTGATCGCTACCGACAAAGTTGATCCATTCCTCATCCTGTTCGTGATATTCAACACCAGTCACCAGTGTCATTGGCAAAACTAAGTCAAACTCGCCACGAGCTTGTAAGCGAGCAAATAAGGTATTCAATTCACGATCTTCATTACCCTGAACACGGCGAGTTATCGTTCCATCCGTTGCTGCACCTCTGACTTCAACATGGGTGTCATCGGCCTTTTCACTGTTATAAAACAGTTTGGATTCGATATTCCAGCCGCTTTGTTTGATAGGAAAAACGGTATCAATTTCTATGAGATTGGATTCCACTTCATTAAAGCTGAAGCCGGCATCATAACTGGTATCACTTGACACATCCGCAATGGTTCGTTTGCCATTGGCCAGCGGAACCGTAATAACGCCACGGTCAAATGATCGTTTTTCTTTGCTGTATTCATAATTTACATTGATATATTGGCCTTGATCACCAAACCAGGAAAGCGAGGTGGATAAAAATCGTCTGTCGATATCTGAGTTGTCACGAAAAGTCTCACTGTCTTCCCATGAACCGGTGACGCGGTATGCCAGGTTATCGCTGTTAGCAATTGCCCCTGTAGAGTCAAACACTGCACGGCGCTGACCATGCTCATCAAAGCTGGTAGAAAGATGATGTTCATTCTCTAACTGGGGTTTTTTAGTGATAATGTTAACGAGGCCACCGGGCATCATTTGGCCGATATCAGCGACTGGGCCCTTGATAATTTGAATATTATCGACTGTAGCAGGATCAATACGACGGCCTGTTTTTAGTCGAACACCATTACGATAAATATCAGCAGGCCGTCTGAAGCCTCTAATCAGATAGTCTTCTCGTGTGCCACCATAACCATCGGAGTTGACCACATTAGGTGCCAGCTTATAGACATCTTCCATTTCACGTGCTTGTGAATCCAAAAGTAATTGTTCTGGAATAATATCGACACTGCGAGCCACTTCGGTGATATCTTTAGCTGTGCGAACTCCTGTTTTTACTTCACGACTGTCATAACGAAATTGTGGTGTGCCCATGACCATTAAGGCATCTAACTCCACTGATTGAGAATGATTCTCTAGCGTGACATTTTGTTGTTGCTTTGGCGACGGGATTTTTTGTAAATAATAGCTATTATCGGCAGATTTGATATACGTTAATCCCGTGCCGGCCAGAATCATTTCTAAGCCTTGTTCTGTATTGAAATCACCAGATAAGCCTGAGCTATATTTTCCAGTCGTCAGGGTGGCATCTGCTGAGAGTAAAATGCCTGAACGGCTGGCAAACTGGGTTAATACAGTGGCTAAATTTCCTTGTTGAATTTCATAATGCTGTTGGATATTGTTGGCATAAACGGTAAGGGGCTGATAGAGCAAACTACTACTCAGTACAATAGAACTTAATAATAGTTGGCGAGTTTTACGCCGTTTGTTCAATAGTGCTTTAGTTCTTTGTTGATTTCTCATTTTTTCCTCATCTGCTTTAGTGTCTTTACTAGCTATGCCGGATAGCAGAAGGAAAAGGGAAGTAAATCGTAAAAAGTTAATGTCTTTTATCGATACGCCATACTTTTTTGTTGACCTGCCAGATATGAACGGGCAGAGACGTTTCAACCGCTGTTAATACTCTAGGTATATTGTCGACGGGATAACTGCCCATGAGTCGGAAGCTACTGAGTTCGTCTGGACAGATAATCACCGGCTCTTGATAACGATTTATTTCAGCAATAAATTCACATAAAGGCATGTCATTGGCTAGTAAAATGCCTTTGGTCCAAGCTTCCTTGATTGGATCCACAGGTAATGTATCTTTGAGTATGGTTTGTTGATTAAATAGGGTTTGTTTGCCTGCGGGCGTAATGGTCGATGTCGTTTGATGGTTGGGCTCTGTTTTTACAGCACCTTCAAAGACACTCAAAGTGGTTTTTTGATTGTCATATTGCACGTTAAAGCGCGTTCCCAATGCAGTGAGCCGACCATCTTCTGTATCAACCACCAGGGGCCGGTGTTGGTAGGCCGTATCGGGGCCACTACTAATGAATACTTCACCTTGCAGCAAATTGATTTGACGTAAATCAACACTGAACTGTGTTTCCACTTTACTATTGGTGTTAAGCCAAAGTTGAGTGCCATCGGCAAGTGTAATCTGACGTGTTTCCCCAATGGCTGTTGCGTACTGTGTTTTATCGCTTGTTACAGGATAAAGTGTAAAAACAGACAGCGTGATCAATGAGACGATGACAAGAATAGCGATACTAAAAATAGACGTTGTTCTAGAGGTTCCTGACTTGGCAGTTGTCCGCCTTAGAACGTAATGAGATGTGGATGAGTTTGCTGCCTGATTAAAACCGGTCTGAATCGCTTCTATCTGTTCCCAAGCAAGTTGATGGGCAGGATCGAGGGATAACCAATCACGCCAGTTTTGTTGTTCTTCGGCACTGACATTTTCACCCTGTAAAATCGCAAACCACTGAGAGGCTTGCTGTAATACCTTATCTTCAAGCAAGAGCTGACTTTCTGGGCGCATTTTACGGTTTGGCGCTTTTAAGGCGTAAGCACTGGAACATGGCCTCTGCCATATAGGTTTTGATTGTTCGTTCAGACACGGCCAGTTTTTCAGCGATTTGTCGGTAAGTGCAACCTTCTAACTGAGACAAAATAAAAGTATCGCGGACTGGCTTTTTCATACTATCCAGTAAGGCGATTAATTCCAGTAATGTATCTATTGTAATGGCCCGATGTTCTTCTGACGGACTGAACTCTTCCGGATATAAAGCCAGTGCTTCAAGATAAGTTTGTTCGACTCGCTGTCGGCGCCAGTAATCATTCAGCAGACCATGTGCGATGGTAGTTAAATATGCACGAGGTTGTTTCAAATCTGTCATTTTCTCAGGTTTGAGAATCAACCTGACAAAAGTGGATTGCACTAAATCAAGAGCCAGATCATCACATTGCAGCTTGTTTTTTAACCAACGATGTAACCAGCTTTTATGTTCTGTGTATAAAGCGGTGACATCCTTATCTTGTTGATAGGTGAGATTGCTCAAAATTAGCCTTAATGTAAATGTGAATTATTATCATTATTTAATAAGGCGCGATGACTGTCAAACAGGAAATGTTTTCATGCGTTTTAGTGTTTTGTGGATACTGCAGGTGAAATTCGATATACAGCGCCAGCATCAGTACTAATGATTAAAGCGCCATCGGGTGCTTCAATGACGTTACGAACTCTGCTGGAGAGCGTGTCTAATAAACGTTGCTCGTCAACGGCTTCGTTGTTCTCATTAAGGCTGACAATATTTAAATGTTGTAAACTGAGTGCGCCTGAAATAAGTTTACCTTGCCATTCAGGAAACAACGTGCCCTGATATTGAATAAGGCTACTTGGGGCGATAGATGGAAAATAGGTTTTCACTGGTTGTTCCATACCATCCTGATGTGTGCCATGACCGACGGAAAGCGGGGCCCAGTATTCTTTGCCGTAAGAAATTTCTGGCCATCCGTAGTTTTTACCGGCTTCGATTAAATTGATCTCATCACCACCGCGTGGTCCATGTTCAATTTCCCACAGTTGTTGAGTTTGTTGGTTATAAAACAAACCTTGAGGGTTACGGTGACCATAGCTCCAAATTTCAGGCAGAGCCTTGTCTTGATTAATAAATGGATTATCGGATGCTGCAGTGCCATCCATATTCAGTCGTAAAATGCTGCCGGCATGAGTCATTAAATTTTGCCCGTTTGGACGCTCACCACGATCACCCACAGACAGGAAAATATGACCTTGGCCATCAAAAGTAATACGACCACCATAATGGACGTCGTTACCTGTACGAGATTGAGTCACCAATAATTCTTGCCAGTCGATCAGCTTGTTATTATCCAATTTAGCTCTGGCAAGTGTAGTTGCTCCCTCACCATCAATGTCTTTGGCATAACTGAAATAAATCCAGCCTGTTTTATCGTAGTCTGGCGCGTGTTTAACATCAAACAGACCGCCCTGACCCTCTACCAAAATATCCTCAGGTAAGCCTTGGATTTCCGTTTTTTGGTGTGTCTCAAAATCGTATTGAAATAACTGACCCTCGCGACTGGTAATAAGTAGGGTTTTGTTATTCAGATAATCCATTCCCCAACCAAGAGAAATATCTGTTGTTAACTTTTCGATGGTCAGGTCTTTATCCCGAGTGATATCTGCAGCAATAAACTGGCTACTGAAAACAAGGGCAAACGCGGAGAGTGTCTTGGCGAGTTTCACGGTCATTTCCTTATTAATGGACTATGAACTACATGAGAGCATTGAACAGCCGGGTTTGTTCCTGGCCCAGTCAGGGCGTTTAGCAGCGTACTGTTCATATTGAGGTTGCTCATCATAGGGATGGCGCATCACATCTAATAGTTCGTTTATGAGACTGGGATCGCCTTGCTCAGCCTTATCAATGGCCAGCTGTGACAAATAATTACGCAACACATATTTCGGGTTGATCGCATTCATTTTGCTCTGTCGCTTGTCATCGCTGATACCGTCTTCATCAACACGGCTGAGATAAGTTCGTAGCCACTGTGCGATATCTTTTTTATCTGCTTGAGTCAGTACATCAGGAGAGTAAAAAGACACCATGATGGGCGAAAGAATCTCATCATCTGTTTTGTCTTTATCTTCGATGCGGACATCAGCTAAATGCCGATAGAATAGGGTCATATCGGTTTCGGTGAGCTGCATGATACGATTCAGTTCCTGATGTAACTCTTCATCAGCTGCGTTAAACGCAGCTAAGCCCAATTTATCTGCCCGCATTTGTTGCCATTTATCCGTGTAGAGCGTGACATAGTCGTTGAGAATGTTTCTCAAGGCTTCAGCATCCTCTATTAAAGGATAGATAGCGTTGGCCATTTGTAATAGGTTCCACTGAGCAATTTGTGGCTGAGCACCAAAGCGATAACGTTTGCCGGTAGCATCAGTGGTGTTTGGGGTCCAGTTAGGATCGTAGTCATCAATCCAACCATATGGACCATAGTCAATGGTGAGACCAAGAACAGAGGTATTATCGGTATTAAACACACCATGCACAAAACCGACTCGCATCCAGTCCACCACCATATCGGCTGTACGTTCACACACTTCTTGGAACCAGTCTAAATAGGTTTGCTTACCTGGTGCAGCTAAGTGAGGGAAAAAAGACTCAATGGTGTAATCAACCAATGTTTTTAATGTTTTAATATCGCCTTGGGCACTGAAGATTTCGTAACTGCCGAGACGTAGAAACGATGGGGCAACCCGGCACACAACGGCACCGGGTTCGCTTTGTGGACGTCCATCGTAAAACATATCCCGAATGACTTCGTCACCAGTCGTTATCAGACTTAATGCACGAGTGGTCGGCACGCCAAGATGGTACATGGTTTCACTACATAAAAACTCTCGCACCGAAGAACGTAACACAGCAAGACCATCAGCAGAGCGTGAGTAAGGGGTTTCACCAGAGCCTTTAAGTTGTAAGCTCCAACGTTGACCCGACTCACCGATGATTTCACCAAGATTGATAGCTCGACCATCACCCAGTTGACCAGCCCAATTACCAAATTGGTGACCACCATAACACTGGGCATGAGGCTGCATGCCTCTGAGTTTCAGATTGCCTACAAAGACGTTTGTAAATAACCCACTTTGACAATCCTCATCAGTCAAGCCAAGTTCCTGAGCCATCTCAGTTGAATAAGCCAGCAGCGTAGGGGATGTGGCTGTCCTTGGTGTGACATAGGAATAACAGGCACCTAACACTTGTCGCCGGAAATTTTTTGTTTCTGGATCGGCGGGTAAACGCTGAACAAATTGATTATCAAACTGCCAGTTCAGCAGACCATTAGTAAAGTTGGTTTCAGTTGTCTGTGTCATGACACCATTACATCAAAATTAACCGATACAGAAAACCTGTTAAAAATATTGTTAATAGGTGTTTACCTAATTCAGTTGTGGATTAAATTCTACAGCCGGATTCCAGATACGTTGCCACACCCAACGTACGCTATCCCGTCGATGACTTTGGCTTGGAAATCGTTCTGGTGTAACCGGTATAAACCGTTGCTCTTTTTTTTCTGCAATTTGAAAGCGGAAAAAATAACTTGGCTCCATACCCATACGTAGATCGGAAGCAATTACATGATTATCTTGCAACTCAAGCTTGAATAAACCACGAGTGAACCAGTTTATGCGTTTATAGCTTGGATAATGATCTACCTTATCGATGAGTTCGGCACCACGTGGGTATGTCTTTAAAATGATGGGCTGATTCCCTTCTAATAAAGAATGAAACCCTTCGTAGTAATGAGCATCATTGACGGCAACCACTCGCCACAAAAGCGTGTTAAACGCCGTCGCTGAAACTTGCATGTGGTCAATCTCGATACCTTGTTCTTTGAAAGCCGTTTCAGCTTCGTGTTCCACCCACTGCTGAGCAAATACTCCCCACGTCAGATATAAGCAACTAAAGCCAAAGGCATAATGCATCAGTTTTTGACTAAATGTTTTATCAGGGGAGAGTAACACCGCCAAAATACCTGTTAGTAGGGGGATAGAATAGGCTGGATCGATAATAAACACGCTGCCGCCAGAGACCGGGCTTGGCATGAGCGGCCAGAATAACTGTGTGCCATAGACGGTGAGGCCATCAAGAGCGGAATGAGTTGTCAAAGCTAACCAGGTAAGGAGAAACCATGTAAGGTAGCTAAACGTTTTATTCCGGTCGAAACGATGGAATAACATGGCTAGTAAAGGGGCAATAGCTGTCTGTACAAACCAGGAATGTGTCCAGCTACGGTGTAAAGTCATGGACGCTAAATCGGTTTCATGAGGAATGAAAATATCTAAATCAGGTAATACAGCTATCGCTGCTCCCCATAACACCGCTTTTCGTGGGGCTTTTTTACCCGCGACCATATATCCTACGGCGCCACCGAGTAAAGCTTGTGTTACTGTATCCATCTGATTTCTTTAACCTTAAAGTAAATGAGTCAATGACTGTGTGATTTGATGCATAATCAAGTGTTGCGGGAAGAAATTCCCTACGCTACATTCAACTGCTTTAAATGATATCTCTAACCGCTGAATTCAAGACCCTGAGCTCAACATGAAAAAAAACGCCCCCTTAAGACCAGTCTCTCAAGCAGAAATTCAACCCATTGTGAATGCATTAAACGCTGGTCAGCTAGCCACAGCAGAATCCATGTCGAAGAAATTGTTAAAGCAGTATCCCAATGCGTTTGTTTTACATAACCTCTATGGCAATGCGCTTGCGGGACAAAGTAAAACTAAAGAGGCTGTCGACGCTTTTCGCAAAGCGATAAAAATTGATCCAAGTATTGCTGAGATGCATTTTAATGTGGCAGCGCTGCTGACCAATATGAATCGTCATGAAGAAGCCATTCAAAGTTATAAAAAAGCCGTTAGTATCAAACCTGGTTTGGTCGACGCTTATTATAATATGGGCATTGCTCATCAAGCCTTAAAACAATATCCCCAAGCAAGTCAGAATTATCAAAAAGCCATCGATCTGGAACCAGGCTTTTATGAAGCCATAGTGAACTTGGGGGTTGTTTTACAAGAGCAGGGCATGTTGGTTGAAGCTATCGACACATACAAGCGGGCACTGGCCATTCATTCGGATGCTCAGATTTACTTCAACCTAGGCACAGCCTACAAAAACCAAGGCAAATTAGGTGAAGCCATTACTGCGTATAACAAAGCATTAGAACTCAACCCGAATTATGCAGATGTGCATCGTAGTGTGGGTGAAGTGTTACGCGATCAAGGCCGCTATGAAGAATCCGTTGCTGCCTATAAACGGGCTTTAGAACTCAATCCTGATTTACCGATGGCAAACTATAGTTTGGCGGTTTACCTTTATGATAGTGGTGATTTGCAGGGTGCCTTGGAACATTTTCAACGCTCACAATATGCTGACTGGCAGGAGCGTTCTTTATACTGTCTATATAAAACAGGGCAGTTTGAGGAGTTTAAAAACGGCCTTGATGCATTAAAACGCAGTAAAGATAACTCGCCATTTTTAGCCACGCTGGCTGGTCATTATGCTGAAAACTTTGGCACCGAGAATGATTACAACTTCTGTAAAAATCCACTGGACTTTGTGTTTCATACTGAAATACCTGAGATAAAAAACAATACTGTGTTTTTAAATCAGCTTTTACAAGATATTCATACCTGCGATGTGGATGAAAAGTCGCAGGGAAGACTCTACAACGGTGTGCAATCTTCTGGGAATTTATTTAAACGCCCTGAAGCCTCCTTCCGACAACTGGCTGAATATGTCGCTCAGGCAGTGGAACGGTATCGTCAAACATTTGCAGGTGAAAACTGCCAGTTTGTGAAAGGGTTCCCTAAAACTACCGAGTTCGCCAGCTCCTGGTATGTGAAAATGAAAAGTGGCGGTCACCTGACTTCCCATATTCATGAGGAAGGTTGGGTCAGTGGTTCGCTATATTTGTCATTACCAAAAAATAAGCAGCACGAACATGAAGGTAGTATTGAGCTAAGCACGCATGGTGACGATTACCCAAAAAAACACGACAACTTTCCCACAAAGACTATTGCTCCAGAAGTAGGTGACTTGGTGATGTTTCCCTCATCCTGCTTCCATCGCACCATTCCATTCAGCTCAGATGAGGAACGTATTTGTATTGCGTTTGATTTGAAGCCAATGTGAATTGAATAAATAAAGCCAAAAGGATATTGCACAATGCAAAACCAATCTTTATCGCCCAGCAGAATTCTTGAAGGTCTGCTGTTTTTATTATTTGTTATTTCGCCGTTTTACATTACATCGAGTATTGGTGGTACGGGTTTTGATTTACCGTTTAATATTTCGGTTTGGTTTGCTGCAACATTGGTTATTGGTTATATGCTCTGGCATATCGCCAGTAGTGACACGATTACTCTACCCAAAAATTACCTTTATCTATTGATGTTGCCAGCCGGCATTTTATTATCGGCTGTCATAGCGGGTGTGGTTGAGCCTGTGACTTGGTTATTCAGAATTTTATACATCCTTGCAGGCGTTATTTTTCTGTTTGGTTTGTTTCAGTTCAAAAGCTTGTCTATTGAGCGTGTGCTGTTTTTTATTGTTCTATCGGGTTTGTTCATTTCTCTGTATGGGATAGTTCAAATGCACCCCTTGCAAGCTAGTGACGAAAACTCGATAACAAGTACCAAAACTTTATTGCCTACGACGATTTTCCAGCAGGTGAATGTTACAGCTAGCTATCTAGCTACAACATTATTAATTGCTATTTATCTACTGTTTATATCACTAGAAAATACAAAAAAAACAATCCAAGCATTTCTCTATGTATCTATGACATTGAGTACCTATGTCTTAGTATCATCGGGCTCTAGACTTGGGTTACTTTCTTTAGCATTGGGGCTGATTTTCCTCACTATAGGATTGGCAAAAACACTAAGGAAAAATAAAACAAAACTCCTTGGCGTGATTGTCTTGTTGTCAGTGGGCTCAGTAACATCATATGTATTGTTTTCTGGTCCGTCTGGCTTGAATAAAACTGTTGATAAGACATATGGCTTAGTTAAGGCAAACAACTCAGAAGCTAGGGTGGTTATCTATGGTGCTGCTCTGGATTCCATTCAATCATCACCTGTTTTTGGGCATGGTATCGGGAGTTATAAAAGTGAGTGGTTAAATCATTCAGCTGAGTTGTATCCAAAGTATCCAAATGTTGAGCATATGCCATACACGCTTGGCCACCCACACAATGAAATTCTGATGTGGGCGATTGAGGGGGGGGCGATAGCCGTTATTGGTATTCTGATAGCGTTAGTTTCAACACTATGGTCTGTAGCAAGGTTTTATGGGTTAACAAGTTTCGCCTATTTTTCATTGTTGTTACCCATATCTACGCATAACATGCTTGAACTGCCATTTTATATTTCATCATTACACTGGTTCGTGTGGTTATTTCTTATTTTTGTTGCACTAAAAGCCATATCTACTGATAAAAGTAATCAACTTAGTCAGAAGGCAAAGCATTCTATCCGGGGTATTACATTTGTATTTGGCCTTACTTCATTAATATTTTTATTACAAACAGCCTCGGCACAAAAAGATATCACTGATTATGTCTATGGTCGCTCAACTGATAAGCCACTTCAGCAGGCATTGATAAATCCTTATTTTCAAGCTGATGCCAGAGCGATGGCGAACCGTAGCGTGCTCTACTATGCAATTAAAAATGACGATAAACAGAAAATCACCCAACTACTCAATCAGTTTCAACAGGAATTAGATATTAATCCTGACTTAAAACTATTTGAAGATGTCATTAACGGCTTTGAGGCGTTAGAGGCTAAACAACAAAGTTGTTTAGTTGCTGAACGTGCATTAAAGATTTATCCATGGAATGGTGGCTTAAAGAAATATTTAGCAACCTGCTCAAGAAAGTGACATAAAGTGTCACTTTCTGACACTGGCTAACATATGTAATAAATAAGTAATTCAATCTATTTCTATAAGTGTATGAAAAATCAATGGAAGTACAGTTGGCACAATAACTGTATTAGTGAAGTTTAAGCGTAGTGCTTACATCAAAAGATACGGAGATAAAACATGAAAAAAGTCCAACAAGGTTTTACATTAATTGAGTTGATGATCGTCATTGCGATTATTGGTATTTTGGCTGCAATTGCATTACCTGCTTATCAACAGTACACGCAAAAAGCACGTTACACGGAAGTAGTCATGGCAGCTACTGCTGTTAAAACAGCTGTTGAAACATGTGCTCAAGTCAATAATGGTTTTGCTAGCTGTGCGGCTGGTAGTAATGGTGTTCCTGCTAACATGGCTGCTGGTACAGACCCTACTCAAATGGTTGACAATGTTGTTTGGAATAATGGTGCAGGAACAATTGTTGTGACACCTAATGCAGTGGGTGGTATTACTGCTGCAGATACGTTTACTATGACTGGTAACTTTGCTAATGGAACAACTACTTGGACTACTGTTTGTGCGAGAGCCGAGTTATGTTAATAGCTTCACTAAGCTGACTTAAAAAAGCCCCGCAATGCGGGGCTTTTTTTCGTCTGTACTAAGTGAGATTACTTCACTCTCATCCCAGGCTGAGCGCCATTATCTGGATTTAAGATAAATAAATCCTTTCCACCTGGTCCTGCAGCCAAGACCATCCCTTCTGATAAACCAAAACGCATTTTACGTGGCGCTAGATTGGCGACCATCACGGTTAATTTACCGATAAGGTCTTCTGGAGAATAGGCTGATTTAATGCCTGCAAACACCTGACGTTCACCTAAGCCAATATCTAAGGTGAGTTTAAGCAATTTATCTGCACCTTCCACATGCTCTGCATTGACGATTTTGGCAATGCGTAAATCGATCTTGGCGAAATCATCAAATTGGATTTCATCAGCTATCGGATCAATATTCGTATTGCTTGTAGTTTGCTTTTCTGCTGGTTTTGTTTCTGTCATATTTTCTTTTGATTCTTCAATGATCGCATTGATTTTTTCTTTTTCGATACGTGTCATCAACGGTGTGAATTTATTTATCGTATGACCAAGCAGTGGCGATGCAATATCAGTCCAGTTCAATGGTTCGATATTAAGGAAGGCTTCAGCTTGTTCAGCCGTTTTTGGTAATACTGGTTTTAAATAAGCGATTAACACACGGAATAAATTAATGCCCATGCTGTAAATGGCCTGGACTTCTTGTTCTTTGCCTTCTTCTTTGGCCAGCGCCCACGGCTTCATTTCATCGATATATTGGTTAGCCCGATCAGCTAAAGCCATAATTTCACGCATGGCCTGACCAAACTCACGTTTTTCATAGCGTTCTGCTATCAACTCAGCTTGATTGGTGAAGCTTTCAAACAAGGCTACATCAGCCAATGAATCAGTTAACTGACCATCACATTTTTTACTCAGATAACCCGCACAGCGACTGGCAATATTGACGACTTTACCGACTAAGTCAGCATTAATTCGGGTTTGGAAGTCTTCCAGACTTAAATCGATATCATCAATGCCACTACCGAGTTTGGCTGCAAAATAATAACGTAAATATTCTGGATCCAGATGATTCAAATAGGTACGTGCTTTAATGAAGGTACCCCGAGATTTCGACATTTTTTTGCCATCGACAGTCAGGAACCCATGCGCATAGATATTATCCGGCTGACGGAAACCCGCGCCTTCTAACATGGCAGGCCAGAATAGGGCGTGGAAATAGATAATATCTTTACCAATGAAGTGCACCATCTCAGTGTTGTTGCCGGGCTTCATAAACTCATCAAAATCCACACCTGTACGATCACAGAAGTTTTTGAAACTGGCTAAATAACCAATCGGTGCATCCATCCATACGTAAAAGAATTTATTATCCGTATCTGGAATTTCAAAACCGAAGTAGGGGGCATCACGTGAAATGTCCCAGTCTTGCAAACCACTATCAAACCATTCGCTGAGTTTACGTGTGACTTCAGGCTGTAGATGGTCGCTATTAGTCCATTCTTTTAGTGTTTTTTCAAAGTTACCGAGTTTGAAAAAATAGTGTTCTGATTCTTTGGTAATAGGGGTGGCACCTGATACAGCAGACACCGGATTTTTGAGTTCAGTGGGTTCATAAGTGGCACCACAGACTTCACAGTTATCACCATATTGATCCGCTGCACCACATTTTGGGCATTCGCCTCGAATAAACCGATCGGGTAAGAACATTTCTTTTTCTGGATCGTAGGCTTGGCTAATGGTTCTGGCTTCAATATGACCCGCATCTCGGTTAGCTAAATAAATCTGACTGGCTAAGGCTCGGTTTTCGTCACTGTGGGTACTATGAAAGTTATCAAAACCAATATTGAACTCAGAAAAGTCAGCCTGGTGCTCTTTACTGACATCGCTAATCAGCTGTTCAGGCGAAATACCTTCATTTTGTGCACGCAGCATAATCGGTGTGCCATGCGCATCATCTGCGCAGACGTAATAACATTGATTGCCACGCATTTTCTGGAAACGAACCCAGACGTCAGTTTGGATGTATTCCACCATGTGGCCCAGATGAATTGAACCATTGGCGTAGGGAAGAGCGCTGGTGACCAGAATTTTTCTTTGCATGAGTGAACCGAAATTAACCGTGATAAAAGCCATAAAAGATACCAGAATTAGGGTGTTTACACCATGTAAACATCCGCTTTCTCTCGCTGTTTCATCGTAATATTGAAATGCATCAGTCTTTGCATTAGATTGGAGTTAACACTGCTTGTGTTACGTCTGCCATTTCGGGGTAATTAATGGATCTTCATCTACATAATATTCATGCTGATTCGGTTGAGCTGGCACTGGAAAAAGCACGCCAATATCGTTCACTTGCTGAGCCTGAGATTGCCGAAAGTATTTGTCTGGATATTTTGCATATCGAGCCTGATAACCAAAAAGCCATCGTACTCTACATACTGGCCTTAAGTGACCAGCTGCATCATGCCGGTAAAAAGACGCAAGTAAAGTCGATTGAAGAAGCCATTGAAAAGTTACAAAGTCGCTATCAACAGTTTTATTACACGGGACTGCTTCATGAGCGCCGCGCACGATTTATGCTGACTCAAAGTATGGCCAGAGTATTCGCCTATGATTATTTTATCGAAGCGCTACAGTTTTATCAGAAGGCAGAAAAAATTAGGCCGGAACATAATGATGAGGCCACACTACGTTGGAATAGCTGTATCCGAACCATTGAAAAAGAAAACCTGAAACCGCGACCTGACAGCAAGGATGCCAGACTGGATATGGAAAGCTGAGCATGACGTTATTACAGATACAAAAACGCACCATGACCATTGCAGGAACGGTATTAAGTGTTTATCTCCTGTTTCATATGTTGTCCAATCTCAGTTTCTTTTTTGGTGATAGCTTTAACCAGTTTTATCAGATTTATAATTCAGCCTGGATACGTTGGCCAGTGTTAGCCATCGTATTGATTTGTTTGTGGGTTCATGTTCGGGCAGCAGTCAATATACGCCGAAAAAACAGTCATGCCAGGCAAGTTGCTTATAGAAAACACGATAAGTTTCATATACCCGCTTCCCTGGTGACCTTAAGCATTATCCTATTATTCCTATTTATTATCGTTCACATTCTGCAGTCTTTGTATGTCAATCCCTTTGATGTTAGAGCGTCTGTGCTTGACTGGTTCAGCTCTCCATTCATCACACTGTTTTATCTGATGGGCGTGTTTATATTAACGATGCATTTACAGCATTCATTGATTAATGTTCTTCAAACCTTAGGGATTTCATCCAAAATGCACCATATTGCTATTCATTCGGCAGTGGCTGTGTTGGCACTGGGTTTTGTTTCTATTCCTGTTTATGTGTGGTTAGTGTGATGAATGAGTTTGAATTAGATAGTCATGCACCTAAAGGGCCATTACAGGACAGATGGAAGCAACATAAATATAACTCTCGCGTTGTCAGTCCGGCCAACCGCAAAAAATATACAGTCATCGTGGTTGGAACGGGATTGGCTGGGGCTTCTGCTTCTGCCTCATTAGGCGAAATGGGTTTTAATGTAAAAACCTTTTGTTTTCAGGATAGCCCGCGTCGTGCTCATAGTATTGCTGCTCAGGGTGGTATTAATGCGGCCAAAAATTATCAGAATGATGGCGACAGTGTCTGGCGTCTGTTCTACGACACCATTAAAGGCGGCGACTTCAGAGCCAGAGAATCCAATGTTTTTCGTCTAGCCGAATTGAGCACGGCGATCATTGATCAAGCCGTGGCTCAGGGCGTGCCGTTTGCCCGTGAATATTCGGGATATTTAGCCAATCGTTCCTTTGGTGGCGCTCAGGTGTCACGGACCTTCTATGCCAGAGGACAAACGGGTCAGCAACTCTTGCTCGGAGCGTATCAGGCGATGAGCAGACAGATTGCCGAAGGCACCATTACCCACCATTCTCGCTGCGAAATGCAGGAGCTCATTATGGATGGTGACAGAGCGATTGGTATCGTGACCCGTGATTTGGTGACAGGTGAATTGGAAAGTCATCTTGCTGATTGTGTGGTGCTCTGTACCGGTGGCTATAGTAATGCTTTTTATTTATCCACTAATGCCAAAGGTTGTAACACATCGGCGATTTGGCGAGCCCATAAAAAAGGCGCTTTGTTCGCTAATCCTTGTTTTACTCAGATTCATCCCACCTGTATTCCACAACATGGTGAGTTACAGTCCAAACTGACATTGATGAGTGAATCGCTACGCAATGATGGTCGTGTGTGGGCACCAAAAAACAAAGCGGACTGTGATAAAAGGCCAGAAGACATTCCTGAAGAGGATCGCGATTACTTTCTCGAACGAATGTATCCGTCGTTTGGTAATTTGGTACCACGGGACATAGCCTCTCGTGCAGTGAAGTTAATCTGCGATGAAGGTCGTGGCGTCGGCTTTGAAATTGAAGGGAAAAAACTTGGTGTCTATCTTGATTTTGCTCAGGCAATCAAGAAACAGGGGCTAGCCGCAGTTGAAGAAAAATACGGCAATCTGTTTGAAATGTATCAGCGTATAACTGCTGAAAATCCCTATGAAACCCCGATGCGTATCTATCCCGCCGTGCACTACACAATGGGCGGATTGTGGGTGGACTATAACTTAATGACAACGGTTAATGGCTTGTTTGCCGGTGGCGAAGCGAATTTCTCAGATCACGGTGCGAACAGGTTGGGCGCAAGTGCACTGATGCAGGGGCTGGCGGATGGTTATTTTATTTTGCCGACCACGGTAGCGGATTTTTTAGCGAAACAGAAACCGATCAAGGCAGAGCAGTATTCCAGTCAGATAGATGAAGCGATGGCGTCAGCCAAAACTCGTATCAGCCGTTTGATGAATGCGCCGGAACCATCAATCACGCCTGATGAATTTCATCGGCAACTTGGTCAGATTCTCTGGCATGCCTGTGGCATGGCGCGAACCAAGTCTTCACTGGAACAAGCGATTAAAGCCATACAAGAACTGCGTCAGCAATTCTGGCAAAAAGTCAAAATATCAGGCTCGGAAGAGGGGGTAAACCAAACCTTAGAGCGCGCAGGCCGTGTGGCCGACTTTTTTGAATTGACGGAGTTGATGTGTATTGATGCTCTGGACAGGGAAGAATCCTGCGGCTGCCATGCACGTGAAGAACATCTGACAGAGGAGGGTGAGGCCAAACGAAACGATATGGATTACTCCTACGTGGCGGCCTGGCAGTATAGTGGTGATGTCAGTCACCCAACGCTTTATCGTGAATATCTGCATTTTGATTTTGTTCGACCCAGCATAAGAAATTACCAATGATTTTTAAACTGAATATCTGGCGACAATCCGGACCCGATAAAAAGGGTGATTTCAAATCGTATGAAATTGAGGCGAGTGAAGACTCCTCGTTTCTGGAAATGATGGATGCACTAAATGATAAGCTGACACTACAAGGTGAAGATCCCGTGGCATTCGACTTTGATTGCCGGGAAGGGATTTGTGGATCCTGCAATCTTGTTATCAATGGCACACCGCATGGTAAACAACAGGCAACAACAACCTGTCAGCAATACATGCGGGATTACAAAGATGAAAAAGAACTGTGGATTGAGCCCTGGCGAGCCACTGCTTTCCCCATTATCAAAGATCTCATCGTCGATAGAAGTGCCTTTGATCGTATTATTCAGGCTGGCGGTTATATTCCTATCCGGACAGGTTCGGCCTGTGAAGCGAATACTTTACCCATAGAGAAGCACGTTGCCGATGAGGCATTTGATGCAGCTACCTGCATTGGCTGTGGTGCTTGTGTCGCAGTCTGTCCAAATGCCTCAGCTACATTATTTGTAGCAGCAAAAATTGCACATTTGTCGGTTTTGCCTCAAGGACAAATGGACAAACAACGTCCCGCAAAATTATTGCACGCAATGGAAGAAGAAGGTTTTGGTAGTTGTAGTAACTATCGAGAATGTGAGCGTGTTTGCCCTAAAGAGATCAAGGTCAGCGCTATTACCACAATGAACCGTCTGCTTTATCAGAATCGTTGACGCATTCTGCCCAGTGCTATCATTAATCCTCGCTAAACAAACGGCTGATATCTGATGACAGAAGATAAAAACGAACCTATCGCCAACGACCCTATCATTGTAGGTTGGCGAGAGTGGCTTAGTTTACCTCAACTTGGTTTGAATCGAATTAAAGCGAAAGTGGACACGGGGGCCAGAACGTCTGCCATCCACGCCTTCTCAGTAGAAGAATTTGAGCAAGAGCAGCAACTGTGGGTGCGATTTGGCGTTCATCCTAATCAAGGTGATACTGACACTATTAAATGGTGTGAAGCGATAGTCATTGATCAGCGCAATGTGACGGATTCTGGAGGGCATACTGAAAAACGTTATGTGATTCAGACTGAGGTATCTCTGGGCAATCAACAATGGCCTATAGAAGTCACTCTGACAAACCGCGATAATATGCTGTTTAGAATGCTGTTGGGTCGAACCGCTATGACCGCCGGCAATCTTATTGTCAATCCTGCCATGTCATTTATGACTGGCCAAAGTGTTCAGGAGCATGATGAACAGCCTGTTAAAGAATTTTTTGATGGAGAAAGCTGATGAAAATCGCCGTTCTTTCTCGTAACCCCAAGTTATATTCAACGCGTAGACTGGTTGAGGCAGCAGAGGCGCGAGGTCATGAAGTTCATGTATTGGACGTACTTCGATGCTACATGAACATTACCTCGCTAAAACCTGAAGTGCATTACAAAGGGGAAATTCTGACAGGTTATGATGCTGTCATTCCACGAATTGGTGCATCCGTCACTTTTTATGGCACAGCGGTGCTTCGTCAATTTGAAATGATGAATGTTTATCCGCTTAATGAGTCAGTGGCTATCAGCCGCTCACGAGATAAATTGCGCGCGCTTCAATTATTATCCAGAAAAGGCATTGGTTTGCCTGTGACAGGCTTTGCGCATCGTCCGGATGATGTAGACGACTTAATAAAAATGGTCGGTGGCGCGCCTTTGGTGATTAAGTTGCTGGAGGGGACACAAGGTATTGGTGTGGTACTGGCCGAAACTGAAAAAGCCGCGGAAAGTGTTATTGAAGCCTTCATGGGCATGAAAGCCAATATCCTGGTGCAGGAATTTATTAAGGAAGCGGGCGGCGCCGATATTCGCTGTTTTGTGGTGGGGGATAAAGTCGTTGCATCCATGAAACGCCAGGGTAAGGAAGGCGAGTTTCGTTCTAATCTGCATCGTGGTGGTAGTGCTAACTTGATCCGTATTTCACCCTTAGAGCGAGCCACGGCTGTGCGTGCTGCGAAAACTATGGGCTTGAATGTCTGTGGTGTTGATTTACTGCGTTCAAATCACGGTCCGGTTGTGATGGAAGTGAATTCATCACCGGGACTGGAAGGTATTGAGAACGCCACCGGTAAAGATATTGCCAGCATGATCATCGATTTTATCGAGAGAAATGCCCGTTCTGGTAAAACAAAAACCCGGGGTCGAGGCTAAGCGCATGTCTGACGTTTTAGTTCTGGCTGGCGAGGAAGTCAGATTAGGGCAAAGTAAGATTATCGATGTGCCTTTGCCTGACCTTTATATGCAGACTGCGTTGAGCATGCCTGTGCACGTCATACGTGGGCGTCGCAAAGGCCCGATTCTGTTTGTATCAGCCGCCGTGCATGGTGACGAAATCAATGGCGTTGAAATTATTCGCAGGTTGGTAAAAAGTAAGAGTTTAAAAGGTCTGAAAGGCACCATCATCGCGATTCCCGTGGTTAATGTGTATGGCTTTCTCAATCAATCCCGGTACTTACCAGACAGACGCGATCTGAATCGCTGTTTTCCTGGTTCAGATGAAGGCTCGCTGGCTGCCCGATTAGCTGACTCATTTATGAAAGAAGTCGTCAGTCAGTGTACGCATGGTATCGATCTCCATACCGCTGCCATTCATCGCGATAATTTACCTCAGATACGAGCTGACTTATCCAATCCTGACGTAGAAATGATGGCTCATGCTTTTGATGCGCCTGTGGTAGTGAACTCGAGTCTGATTCAGGGGTCACTACGTTATGCGGCCGCTTCATATGATGTGCCAGTAATTGTGTATGAAGCTGGTGAAGCTTTACGATTTAATGAAATGGCAATCAGGGCTGGTGTGAAAGGCGTCTTGGCTGTGATGCGTCACATTGGTATGTTGGCAACGACGCGACACAAAAAACGTCAACACGAGCCATTTGTCGCTCGAAGCAGTGTTTGGGTCAGAGCGCCGGAAAGTGGCATCTTCAGAATGCTGGTGCCCATGGGCGCCAGTGTGAACAAAGGAGATTTATTAGGCATGGTGGCTGCTCCCTATGGTAAAGGGGATTCTGAAACAGAGGTGCTGGCGAGTAGTTCAGGTATCGTCATCGGCCGTACCAATATTCCACTAGTGAATGAGGGAGAGGCCTTGTTTCATATCGCAAGGTTTAACAAACCGGACGAAGTGGCTGATAGTGTGCTGGCTTTTCATACGGATTTGGATCCAGCAACAGATACCGCAGTGCCTGATGAATTACCGATAATTTGAGCAGGTGTCACTTTGATGTCATCTCGCCGATGTAATAATTGAAATAATTCTTTGCTTTTTCATTGCAAACTAGTGAAAATCGCGCCCTTTAACTAACCAAGACGGGAATAATCGTCAATGCAGAAAACGCCTTTTCCTACTATCGATAACGAGCTGGATTTAAGTACTGAATGGAGTGCTGAACATAGTGCTCGTTTATATGGAGTCAGGGACTGGGGAAGTGACTATTTTGATGTATCTGAAGATGGCAATGCGGTTGTCAGCGTGCAGTTTGGTGAGAAAACCATACAAGTGCCCATCATCGATATCGTCAATGGCATGCGTGAACGTGGGCTGGATATGCCGGCCGTTTTACGCATTGAAAATCTGCTCGATCAGCGTATTACTCAGCTTAATGAAGCCTTTTCACGTGCAATAGAAGAAGCGGAGTACAAAAATCATTATCGTGGTGTTTTTCCAATCAAGGTTAATCAGCAATGTCACGTTATTGAAGAGATTGCAGATTACGGTAGCCGTTATCATCATGGTCTGGAGGCCGGCAGTAAGGCTGAATTAATTATCGCTCTCTCACAGCTACGTGATCACGACAGTCTGATTGTTTGTAATGGTTACAAAGACGAAGAGTTCATCGAGCTTGGTTTGTATGCCCGTCAAATGGGGATCAAGTGTTTCTTTGTTTTGGAAACGGCGATGGAGCTGGATATTATCCTTGAGCGTAGTCGTGCTCTGGGGATTGACCCTCTGATTGGGGTTCGCATTCGTTTGGCTTCTATGGTGGAAGGTCACTGGAATGAAGACAGTGGTGATCGATCTATCTTTGGTTTATCCACCAGTGCTTTATTAGGTGTGGTTGATAAACTCAAGCAAGCGAATATGCTGCATTGCTTGCAGTTATTGCACAGCCATCTCGGTTCTCAAATCCCTAACATTCGTAATATCCGTACCGGTGTTATGGAAGCGTGTCGGTTTTACGCGGGCCTAATCGAAGAAGGTGCCCCAATGGGCTACATCGATATGGGCGGTGGTCTGGCTGTTGACTATGAAGGGGCCAGAAGTAACAGCACACACAGCATGAACTATGGTCTGGATGAATATTGCTACAACATCGTTGAAGCTTTACAGGAAAGCCTGGACCCACTCGATATTCCGCATCCGGTCATTATTTCTGAGTCTGGTCGTGCGTTGGTGGCGTACTCATCGATGCTGCTTTTTAATGTATTGGAAGTGCGAGAGCACAAAGCGGAACCGCTCCCAGCTGAAGCGCCTGAAGACAGTCACGATCACATCATTAACTTATTCAGTGTGCTTGACTATGTGAGTCCAGAAAACTTACAAGAGTGCTATAACGACTCTTTGTATTACCGTGATGAAATGCGTGAGTTATTTCATCATGGACAAGCGACCATTCGTGAACGAGCATTAGCAGAAAACCTGGCACTCGCTATTCTGGAAAAGATTTCTAATCTGCTGCCACAGGCAAGACGCGTGTCTCAGGAGCTGGAAGCATTACCCGAATTGCTGTCTGATATTTACTATGGCAATTTCAGCTTATTCCAGTCATTACCGGATATCTGGGCAATTGATCAGCTTTTCCCGATTATGCCCATACATCGCTTAAACGAAGCGCCGGTCAGAGATGCAGTTTTAGCGGATATGACCTGTGACTGTGACGGTAAGATCGATAACTTCATCTCACCAACCGGAGTGAAAAAAACACTACCGCTACACGAACTGAAACATGGTGAGGAATATTATTTAAGTGTTTTCCTGGTCGGTGCGTATCAGGAAACCTTGGGTGACTTACACAATCTGTTTGGTGATACCAATGTCGTCAGCGTGCATATCAACGAGGAAGGGGGTTTTGATTTCCGTCGTGAATTCCATGGTGACAGCATCGCCGACGTATTAAGCTACGTTGAGTACGATCCTAAACACATGTTAGAACAATTCCGTCGTATCGCTGAAGAAGCTGTGCGAGACGGACGTATTTCGGTGCCTATGCGCCAAAAAATGTTGCATGCTTTCAAAGAAAGTATGCATGGCTATACTTTTTTTGAACGTTAATTGAGACGAGTTAAAGGAATTCAGCAATGTCTAAAGTCCTGATTATTGGTGCCGGCGGTGTCGGTGGCGTAGTCACACATAAATGTGCACAGTTACCAGAAGTATTCTCTGAAATTGTATTGGCAAGCCGAACAGAAGAAAAATGCAAAGCGATCGCAGCCCAATTAGAGCGACCTATCAAAACAGCAAAGGTTGATGCGGATAATGTCGCTGAATTGACCACGTTATTGGAACAAGAAAAACCCGATTTAGTCATTAATGTGGCCTTACCGTATCAGGATCTGACGATCATGGATGCCTGTCTGGCAGCCGGGGTGGATTATCTGGATACGGCTAACTATGAACCACTGGATACAGCCAAGTTTGAATACAAATGGCAATGGGCTTATCAGGATAAATTTAAAGAAGCGGGCTTAACAGCATTGCTGGGTAGTGGTTTTGATCCCGGTGCGACCAATGTGTTCACGGCCTATATTGCCAAGCATTACTTTGATGAAATCCACGAGTTAGACATTATCGATGTCAATGGTGGTGATCACGGTTATCCATTTGCTACCAACTTTAATCCGGAAATTAATATCCGCGAAGTGACTGCTGAGTGTCGTCACTGGGAAAATGGTGAGTTTATTGAAACGCCTGCGATGTCAAAAAAAGCGACATTTACCTGCCCAGAAGAAGTCGGTACCTACAATATTTACCGTATGTATCATGAGGAATTGGAATCATTAACCAAAAATTTCCCGACTCTGAAACGCGCTCAGTTCTGGATGAGTTTTGGTGAGAGCTACCTGAAGCATCTGGAAGTATTGGGTAATGTCGGTATGACCGGTATTGAGCCGATTGACTATAACGGCCAGAAAATTGTACCGATTCAGTTTTTGAAAGCTTTACTCCCTGACCCTTCAACTTTAGGCCCAAGAACCAAAGGTAAAACCTGTATTGGTTGCGTGGTGAAAGGCATTAAAGACGGCAAAGAAAAAATTGTTTACCTGTATAACATCAAAGATCATCAGGATTGTTATCAGGAAGTCCAGTCTCAAGCGATTTCATACACCACAGGTGTGCCAGCCATGATTGGTGCCAAAATGATGTTAGAAGGCAAATGGAAACAGCCGGGTGTTTGGAATATTGAACAGTTTGATCCTGATCCATTTATGGAAGACATGAATAAATATGGCTTGCCGTGGAATGTGATTGAACTTGATAACTTTAATCTGGACGACTAATTTCGATGCAGTTTACTGATTTTGGCAAACTGGATTTATCTCGTTTGCCATCACCGTGTTTTGTGGTTGATGAAGTTGCCGTAGAACGTAATCTACGCATTCTGCATGGTGTGGCGGTCGCGAGTGGTGCAAAAGTACTTGGTGCCCTAAAAGCCTTTTCTATGTGGTCGCTGGGTGACTTAACACAAAAATATCTCAATGGCACTTGCGCCAGTGGCTTGCATGAAGCTCGTTTGGGATATGAAGAGTACGGTGGCGAAGTACATGTGTTTGCTGCTGCTTTTAGTCAAGCGGATATTGATGAGCTGCTCACATTCGCTAATCACATCGTGTTTAACTCTTGCAGCCAGTGGTTACGGTTTCGGGAGCAATGTCTTGCTGCGCAGACACAACGACCTGATCTGGAGTTTGGTCTGAGGATTAATCCAGAACACTCTGAAGGGGCTGTGCCAATTTATGACCCTTGTTCACCGGGATCACGCTTGGGCATCACGCTGTCTCAGCTTGATGAAAGCGCATTAGCAGGCATTAGCGGGCTACATTTTCATACCTTATGTGAACAAGGCTTTGAGCCACTTGAGCGAACAGTGGCAGCAGTTGAATCAAAGTTTGGTCATATCTTGCCACAAATGAAATGGGTCAACTTTGGCGGTGGTCATCATATTACCGCTGATGGCTATGATATTAATGGGTTGGTCGAATTAATCCAGGCATTCCAATCTCGTCACGATGTGCAGGTCTATCTTGAGCCAGGTGAAGCCATGGCGATCGGTACTGGTATTTTGAGCTGTGAAGTGCTGGATATCACCTGGAATAAACTGAACCAGGCGATTCTTGATACGTCCGCCACTTGTCATATGCCGGATACGCTGGAAATGCCATATCGTCCCGATATTCATGGTGCGGGTGAAGCGGATGAGTTTGAATATACCTATCGTCTAGGCGGTTTAACTTGTCTGGCTGGGGATGTGATTGATGATTACAGCTTCAAACAACCATTGGAAGTCGGACAACGGCTGATTTTTGAAGATATGGCACATTACACCATGGTCAAAACCACCACATTCAATGGCACAAAATTACCAGCCATTGCGTTGTGGAACTCAGGAACCGATGCCTTACGCATTGTGAAAGAGTTCGGCTACGACGATTTTAAACACAGATTATCTTGAGTTAAGTCATATGGAAGAGTATCCAATTTTTCTCGGTTCAGAAATTGAACAGCCAGAACCAGACAAAGCGATGTTTCATGTATTACCCGTGCCCTATGAAAAGAGCGTGTCATATGGCGGTGGTACCGCTTTAGGTCCTAATGCTATTTTGCAAGCTTCCTGGCAACTGGAAGAGTGGGATGGCAAAAGCAAACCTTGCGATAAAGGTATTTATACCTGTGAACCAGTGGATTGCAGTGTCACCCCTCAGCAAGTTATTGATAATATTGCTAAAGCGACAACCGATATCATTAAAGCTGGCGCCATGCCGGTTGTACTTGGTGGTGAGCATACGGTGACTTATGGTGTGATTAAAGGCTTGCGAGACGCGGGTATCGATGATTTTGGCATTGTGCAGATTGATGCACATGCTGATTTGCGTCAGGCGTATGAAGGTGATTTTCTTAGTCATGCCTCTGTGATGAAGCGTGCTGTGGATATGGGGATTCCTCTTTACCAACTCGGTATACGTGCTTATTGTGAAGAAGAGATGGCATTTCGTGACGAATTCGGTGTGTTATATCAGGATGCGGATGAGTTAGTACCCAACCGCATTCAGTCAATCGAGTTGCCAGAGGATTTTCCACAAAAAGTGTTTTTCACACTGGATATTGATGGCATGGATCCTTCTGTTTTTCCTTCAACAGGAACGCCAGTGCCAGGTGGGCTGGACTGGTATCAGACACTCAATTTATTCGAGTCGGTAGCCAAACAGCGTGAAATTATCGGTTTTGACATCATGGAATTTGCGCCCATTGAAGGGTTCCATGCTTATGATTTTTCTGCGTCTTTACTCACTTATAAATTGATGGGCATCGTACAACGAAATCGTCATTAATCAACGGGACGAGTGCGCGACTCAAAAACGAATGAATCAAATGGCCTGTTTGTAGGCTAAGGATATGAGGCAATGAAGAAATTAAGTCTTTTCCTCATTCCATGAAACAGATAAAATTCGGCCTTTTTCTACTCTTTGGGATTTTTCATCATGAATCAAGCTACAGTAAAACTGTTGGAAGACTACTACAATGCATTTAACCGCGGTGATATGGATGCATTTCTTAATATGCTGACAGACGACGTGATTCATGATGTAAACCAAAGTGGTCGTGAAATTGGTAAAGAAGCATTCAAGAAGTTTATGGATCGTATGAATGCGCACTACAAAGAAAACATCGTTGATATTTCTATCACCACCAATGATGCTGGCGATCGTGCAGCGGTTGAGTTCACAGTATTAGGTGAATATATGTCAACTGATGAAGGTCTGCCTGAAGCCGCTGGTCAAACATACCGTTTACCCGCAGGCGCATTTTTCGTGGTGCGTGACGGTAAAGTCGCTCGTATTACTAATTACTACAACTTAGAAGACTGGATCGCCCAAGTCGCAGGCTAAGAGGTGTGCGATGTTAAGACTGGAAAGACTGTCTGGCGATAAGCTCAATCAATACATTCCGGAGCTTGCTGAGCTCCGGATTCGTGTTTTTCGTGACTTTCCTTATCTTTATGATGGGGATCTGACATACGAAGAAAAGTATCTTCAAACTTATATTGAAGCGCCTGATAGCGTGATTGTGCTGGCTTTTGATGGTGACCATGTCGTGGGTGCCTCTACCGGTATTCCGCTGAAATATGAAACCGACGAAGTCAAAGCGCCTTTTATCGCCGCTGGCTATGATATTGACAAGATCTTTTACTGCGGTGAATCCGTTTTATTGTCTCAATACCGCGGGCAAGGTGCAGGTGTGGCATTTTTCGATGAGCGTGAAGCCCATGCTCATGAGATAGGTGGTTTCGATTACAGCTGTTTTTGTGGGGTTCAACGCCCTGAGGATCATCCATTGAGACCCGCTGACTATCAGCCTCTTGATAATTTTTGGCGTAAACGCGGCTATGAAAAACATCCAGAATTGAATACCACATTCAGTTGGAAAGAAGTGGATGAAGCGCTTGAGTCACCAAAGCCAATGACATTCTGGATGAAAAAAATCTAATCTTTTTGTGCGAAGAGAGTGCTGACTTGCGGACTCTTTTTGTGCAATGCCCGTGGAAAAATAAATGAGCAAAGTGAAAGTAGCGGTAGCCCAATATGATATTGGCTTTTTCGCACAGTGGTTTGAGTTTGAAGATAAGTTGACCCAATGGGTAAGTCACGCAGCTAAAAATGGTGCCAAATTACTGGTCTTTCCTGAATATGGCAGTATGGAACTCGCTTCACTTTTTGGGGAGTCGGTTTATAAAGACTTGGGCAAGCAGTTGCATTCCATGCAAGATATATATGCCGACTACGAGGCTTTATACGCCCAGCTGGCGAAGCAATTTGATGTCATGATTCTGGCGAGCTCTTTCCCAGTAATACAGTCGGATGGTAGCTTTAGAAATCGAGCTAATCTATACGGTGTTGAGGGACTGATTGATTATCAGGATAAACTCATCATGACTCGCTTCGAGAACGAACAGTGGCTGATTCATGCTGGTCAGGATATTAAGGTGATTGATACCGATATTGGTCGTCTTGCTATTAATATTTGTTATGACAGTGAGTTTCCATTGATTGCCCATCAACAAGTGCTGGCGGGTGCTGATGTGGTCTTAGTACCAAGTTGTACTGATACACAAGCCGGCTTTTATCGTGTCAGAATTGGTTGTCAGGCTAGGGCGTTGGAAAATCAGTGTTACGTACTACAATCGCCGACATTTGGTGAAGCCTTGTGGTCAGAAGCTGTTGATGTGAACACCGGTCGTGCCAGCATTTACACCCCGGTTGATTACGGCTTTCCTGATAATGGTATTTTGGCTGAAGGTTCAGCTGATACAGCACAATGGGTGTATGCCGATTTGGATGTGAATGAGATAGCTCGTGTACGCCAGCAGGGACAAGTATTTAATTATCGCGATTGGCCCTTGCAAAATACGTTGCGAGGCCCCAAATTAGATTGATAACGAACGCCGTCTTACAGATGGCGTTTTTTTTAGTTATCAGTTTAGTCAGACAATACGAATTTAGCGTCTGATACAAAAAACAGAAAAAGTGCGAGTCTGTGTCGATTACGCACTGAATAGACCGGAGTGAGCCATGTTAGATAATGCACAGATTAAGCAGATTATTAATGACTTTCAGGACCCATCAACCGAGATAAAACTAGGGGAGACCAATCTAGGGATTATGGTCGCAGAGGAGTCAGGAAAACAAATCGTCTCTGTGGTTCTGCGTTATCCGGTCAAAGGTTATATTGATGAACTTAATCAGTCATTAACATCAGCTCTACAGCAAGCCGGGGCTGACAATGTCAATGTTGTTGTCTCAAGTGAAATCATCAAGCACAAAGTTCAGCAGGGTGTGCAGGCACTGGATAATATCAAAAACATCATTGCTGTTGGATCGGGCAAAGGTGGTGTGGGTAAATCCACAACCTCAGCCAACCTGGCGCTGGCGCTCGCTGTAGAAGGCGCAACTGTGGGGGTGCTGGATGCTGATATTTACGGACCAAGCCAACCTCGCATGCTCGGTGCCAATCGTCGGCCAGAATCGCCTGATGGCAAGAGCATGAACCCAGTAGACAGTTATGGCATTCAAACTATGTCGATTGGGTTCCTTATTGATGAAGAGGAACCGATGATTTGGCGTGGACCGATGGTGACACAAGCCCTACAACAGTTGCTCGGTGAAACTAACTGGAAAGATCTGGATTACCTGATTATTGACCTGCCACCGGGCACAGGCGATATTCAATTAACCTTGTCACAAAAAGTGCCAGTGAGTGGTGCCGTTATTGTCACTACGCCACAAGACATATCACTGCTTGATGCGCGAAAAGCCTACAAGATGTTTGAAAAAGTCAAAGTACCTGTTCTAGGCATTGTCGAAAATATGAGCACACATATTTGTAGCAAATGCGGTCATGAAGAGCATATTTTTGGTGAAGGCGGTGGCAAGCGCATGGCCGAGCAGTACAATCTTAATTTGCTGGGTAGTTTACCTCTGGATATAAAAATTCGTGAGGATGCAGACTCTGGTAAACCTAGTGTTGTCACTGATCCTGACGCTGATATTTCAATGGCTTATCGCCACATTGCTCGCCGTGTCGGCGCCAGATTAGCCATGCAAAGTAAAGATTATTCTGCAGCGTTCCCGAACATTGTGATTAAAAATGACTAATGTTTAGTCAACACATAATAAAGCTTATTCAAGATGTGTTTTAATAGGCTTGTGATTGAACAATTATAAAAAGGTATGACCGAGCAATTATGATTAAGTCAGATAAATGGATTCGTCGTATGGCGGAGCAGGGCATGATTTCACCTTTCGAGCCGGGACAAGTTCGATATCGTGATGATAACCGCATTATCTCTTATGGCACGTCAAGCTATGGTTACGATGTTCGCTGCTCAAATGAATTTAAAATATTCACCAATATTAATTCAGCCGTTGTAGACCCGAAGAATTTTGATGAAAGCAGTTTTGTAGATGTGACCTCTGATGTGTGTATTATTCCACCGAATTCATTTGCACTGGCCAGAACCGTCGAAACCTTCAGAATTCCACGAAATGTTCTGACAGTGTGTCTTGGCAAATCCACTTATGCTCGCTGTGGCATTATTGTGAATGTCACCCCATTGGAACCTGAATGGGAAGGTCAGGTGACACTAGAGTTTTCAAACACCACTCCCTTACCGGCAAAAATCTACGCGAATGAAGGTGTGGCACAAATGTTGTTCTTCGAGTCTGATGAAGTGTGTGAGACATCTTACGCCGATCGCGGTGGTAAATATCAAGGCCAGTCTGGTGTAACTCTTCCTCGTTCCTGATGCCGATGTCTGTATTCTCCCGCCATGTAATCCGAACGCTCAGTGCTGCATTGGTATTGCTTTCATTGTCAGCCTGTACAGAAGAAAGAACACCGACAGAATCCTGGAAACACAGCGAAAATGGTAGTTATGCTTCCAGCTTTTCACCTGATGGTCGTTACGTGCTGGTAGGCGATATTGATTTGCCAGCAAAACTCTGGGACCTTCAAACGAATAAGGTGAAATATACCTGGCAAAACACACCAAATGATGCCGGTACGACGACAGATGTGGCTTTTTCTGACGATAGTAAAGTGGCCGCCACGGTAGAATCCAAAGTTATCGTTTTATGGAATATGGAAAACGGTGAACCGATGATTCGTCTTGAGTTTCCAGTTACGATAAAAGATATTGCTTTATCGCCTAAAGGTGACCACCTGCTATTAGCGTTGCAAGACAGAACAGCGGTGTATTTTGATGTGATAGGTAATCGCGTCGTCCAAATTCTGAAACATGATGGTAAAGCCGTTAATTCACCTATCGATCAGCTTATTAACACAGTTGATATTTCACCTAATGGTAAATATGGCTTAACGGGCGGAGATGACCACACAGCAAGAATGTGGAACCTGGAAACCGGACAACAACTTCGGATATGGCAACATAATAATGGTGTTAGTTTGGTTTCTTTTGATCCCATGGGTGGGTTTGTGATCAGTTCGGCTGGCAATGCACAAACACGTATCTGGAATGTCAAAAGTGGTAAACAAGTCGCGGTACTCACGACATCACCTGTAGACGTAGACGGTATCTGGGGTGACTTTCCTGTATTTAAAACCACAACCAGCGCGATTGCCTATTCTTCCGATGGTAAATATGTCGTGACTGGCCACCCCAACCGTGAGCTGTGTGTCTGGCGTGCACAAAATGGACAGGCTCTGGGCTGTTGGTTAACACCACGAAAAGACGCTTTAAAACCTGGTGTAGTCATACAAGCGTTAGCGTTTAGTCGTGATGGCCGTTACATCTTTAGTGAATTAGGTAATGGTTTAGGCCAAAAATGGCGTATTAGATAAGGTATGGCTGATAGCTTATTAAAATTGGTTTTTTTTGTTCCTGAATCACATAAAGAAGCCGTAAAACAGGCCATTTTTGCTGCCGGTGCCGGCCGTTATGATGGTTATGACAGTTGTTGTTGGGAGTCACAAGGAACAGGGCAATTCCGCCCATTAGATGGCAGTCAGCCTTATATTGGGCAGCAGGGCCAGGTGGAATATGTGGCTGAATACCGGGTAGAAACGGTTTGTCCCGCCCAACAAATAAAGCCTGTCTTAAACGCGTTACTTTCTTCACACCCTTATGAAACCCCTGCGTATGAAGTCTGGTCTGTATTGACACTGGATGACTTTAAATAGAGAAATATGATGGATCTTGCGAGCACAGAACAATCACCCAAAATGACTTTACTGGCTAACTATCAGGTGCCCCGTTACCTGGTGGATGAAGCCTTGCTTCATTTTGATCTGGATAAATCAAAAACACGTGTTATCAGTACATTAAAAATGCGGCTAAATCCCGAATCATCTGCAGGAGAATGTGTATTAGATGGTGAGTCACTGGACTTAGTCAGCATCAAATTAAATGGAAAAGAACTCGAAGAGACGGATTATCAGCTTAGTGATAAGTCTCTAGTTATTTCCGAAGTGCCAGACAAGTTCGAACTTGAAGTCATTACGGAGATTCATCCTGATCAGAATACTGCTCTGGAAGGGCTTTATCATTCAGGCCGACTTTTATGTACGCAATGCGAAGCACAAGGGTTTAGACGTATCACCTATTACCCTGATCGTCCTGATGTGATGTCTATCTTCACTGTAACGATTGTGGCTGATGCGAAAGCCTGGCCGGTCATGCTCTCAAACGGCAACCTGGAAGAACAAGGCCAGTTCAATGATGGCCGTCATTGGGTACGCTGGCATGATCCACACCCAAAACCCAGCTATTTATTTGCCTTAGTGGCGGGTGATTTATATTGCCAGCAGGATCAGTTCACCACCATGAGTGGACGTGAAGTCAGCCTACGTATTTATGTGGACCCTGAAAACAAACATAAATGTGATCATGCTCTGGTGTCCTTAAAACAGTCTATGAAGTGGGACGAAGAAGTCTATGGTCGTGAATACGATCTGGATGTCTTTATGATTGTTGCCGTCAATGACTTCAATATGGGGGCAATGGAAAATAAAGGGTTAAATATTTTCAATGCCGCCTGTGTTCTGGCCACGCCTGAAACAGCCACAGATGATGATTTTTATACGATTCAAAGTATCGTCGCTCATGAATACTTCCATAACTGGTCTGGCAACCGTGTGACTTGTCGGGATTGGTTTCAGCTCAGCCTGAAAGAGGGCTTCACCGTCATGCGTGATCAGAGCTTTAGTGCTGATCTCAATTCAGCCGCTGTTCAACGTATTGATGATGTAAATGGTTTACGCAGTATGCAATTTGCAGAAGATGCTGGCCCGATGGCGCATCCTGTGCGACCAGACTCGTATATTGAGATCAGTAATTTCTACACATTCACCATATACGAGAAAGGTGCAGAAGTCGTGCGCATGATCAAGACGTTGGTTGGCGAGGAAGGCTTTAGAAAAGGCACGGATCTCTATTTTGACAGACATGATGGTCAGGCTGTTACCACGGATGATTTCGTTAAAGCGATTGAGGATGCCAATAACGTTGATTTGAGTCAGTTCAAACGTTGGTATGAGCAGGCTGGCACTCCCGAGCTTTCTGTTAAAACGCACTATGATCCCATCAATCAACGTTTTACACTGACTCTCAGTCAATTTTGTCCTGCTACGCCTGGTCAGGATAACAAGGCAGATTTTCATATTCCTGTTGCTGTCGGTTTATTAGATAGTCAAGGTAAAAATATGCCTATGCAATTGCAGGGAGAGAGCACTGTCTATCACGGTGACACGCGTGTTTTATCTTTGACCGATACTCAGCAACAGTTTGAGTTTATTCATGTGAGCGAAGAGCCTGTTGCTTCAGTTTTACGTGGGTTTTCAGCACCGGTGAAACTGAAATATGATCTTAGTAATACCCAACTGGCCTTTTTAATGGCCCATGACACTGACAGTTTTAATCGTTGGGATGCTGGCCAGCAACTGATGATTAATGTGTTGCTAGACATTGTTGATGACATTCAGAAGCAAAATAAACTGGCTATGTCACCATTGCTGCTGTCACAACTGGAAGCTATTTTGCAGGATAAGCAACTTGATCCAGCGCTTATCGCAAAAATGCTGACATTACCAAGTGAAAACTACCTGGCTGCCCAGATGCAAGTTGCTGATGTCGATGCGATTCATCAGGCTCGTGAATTTGCAAAACAGCAGATAGCGATTTCTTTGAAACGCTTATTTAACAAACGGTACGAAAGCCTGAGTCAGACCAAAAAATATGAGTTCAATGCCGATGATATGGCGGCACGTAGTTTGAAAAACTTGTGTTTGTCCTATCTGGTGGCAAGTCATGATCCCCTTCAGCTTCAGCGTTGTCTGCGTCAGATGAAAGTGACTGACAATATGACGGAATTATTAGCCGGTTTACGTTTGATGGTCGATCAAGCCGGGCCAGAACGTGAACATGCATTACGTGCGTTCTATGAGCAATGGAAACATGATCGTCAAGTCGTTGATAAATGGTTATCAGTGCAGGCGGTATCTAAGCTTCCTGATACCTTGCTGCGCGTTAAGGCCTTGATGACTCATGAAGCTTTCAGTATCAAAAATCCCAATAATGTGCGTGCTTTGATTGGTCAGTTTTGCCGCAATAACCCTGTACATTTTCATGCTAAAGATGGTTCGGGTTATCGTTTCCTGGCAGAGCAAATACTGAAACTAGATAAGCTCAATCCACAGGTCGCAGCAAGAATGTTAGGGGCACTCAACTCATGGCGGCATTATGATGCAGAACGACAACAACTCATGAAAGCATCGCTGGAACATATTGCTGCTGAAAAAGAATTGTCAGCAGATGTGTATGAAATTGTCACCAAATACCTGGCTGAAAAATAATGTTCGCGCTTCATCCACAACTTAAACAAGATACTATTCATATTGGTGAATTTGAATTGTGTAATGTTTTATTAATGAATGATGTCCGCTATCCATGGATTATTCTGGTGCCTAAGCGTGAAAATAAAACCGAGATTTATCAGCTGACAGAGTCTGAACAGCAACGATTACTCAACGAGTCCAGTTTTCTTAGCCATGCTATGTCAACTTTATTTTCAGCCGATAAGATGAATATTGCTGCATTAGGTAATATGGTTGAGCAATTACACATTCACCATATTGCCCGATTTAAAACAGATGCGACCTGGCCAAAACCTGTATGGGGAGTAGGCCAAGCAGAGCCTTACTCGGAAATAGCAAAAAAAGCGATGATGTCACAGTTGACCTACGCTTTAGGTGATTATTTGATCTAGAAAGACGACGCATGACACGATTACGCTTTCGAATGACTCTTTCTCCTGAACAAGCGCTTCGTTATTATCAAGGCATGGCGAGAACAGTCATTGTGACGGCTGAAACAGGGCAAAGGGTGAGTTTTCCGGCTGAACATATTCGTCGCTTTATTGATAGCTCCGGTGTCAATGGCCTGTTTTCTATCGAATTTGATAACAATAACAAACTGATCGGCATAACGCGTTTATCCGATTAGTCTAATTGAAGCGGACTATCAAGCAATCTATCTTGCGGCTTTCCAATATAATACCCTTGGGCATAGTCCACACCCAGTTCAGCTAAAACGGCGAGAATCTCAGCACTTTCAACAAATTCTGCTACTGTGCTCTTGCCCATGCCTTTCGCAACAGAAACTAAGGCTTCCACAAATAATTTATCGTCATTATTTTCTGTGATATGGGTGATAAACATGCCATCGATTTTCACCACATCGACAGGTAATTCTCGTAAATAACGAAACGAAGCAAAGCCTGAACCAAAGTCATCAATTGAGAAGCGACAGCCTAAATCACGCATTTCTCGCATCAATTGACGTGCCTGATTAATATCGGCGACGGCTGCTGTTTCTGTTAACTCAAACAGTAGATGTTCCGGACTAGCACGATAATGTTTTAAAAGACGTTTGAGTAGCGGGATGAGATCAGCATCCAGCATGGCATGTGCAGATAAATTCAATGATAAGGTGATGGTTTGTTCTTGTTGCTCGAGTTCAGCAAGTTTGGCAATGCCTTTCTCTAATACATAATGATCAATTCGATGAATCAAGCCCGACTGTTCAGCCACTTCTATAAACATCGCTGGGCTATGTATTTGACCATCCTCATCCTGCATACGCAGCAGTACTTCATAGTGACTCACGGTCTGCTTTTGAATCTGCATGATGGGTTGGAAATACAGGACAAAGCGATCCTCTGACAGAGCATCTTCTATTTTCTGTTTCCAACGCATACGTTCTTGCAGCTGTTTGCCAAGCATGTCGTCAAAAGTAAAGAGATGCCAGGTATCCTTACCATGTGACTTGGCCTGATACATCGCCAAATCGGCGCTGCTTAGAAGACGATCTACACTGAATTCATTGAGTGGGAAGGGCACGATACCAATGCTGGAAGAAATGCTGTAGCGAACCTGCTCAAATTCAAAATGCAAACCATGCAATCGATCACTGATTTTTTCACAGACATCAATGGCTATATTTAAGTCGGTTTCTGGAAGAATAATGGCAAATTCATCACCACCTAATCGGGCTAATACATCATTGTCACGACTGATTTCTGTCAGTGCTTTTGCTACGTTTTTCAGTAACTGGTCACCGACGTTATGACCGCAACTGTCATTGATATCTTTAAAATGGTCTAAATCCAGCACCAGTAAAATACCTTGCCGATCATTGAAAATAGCCTGTTTTAGAATGTGTTCAAACTGGCTCTTCAGTTTCTTTCGGTTATAGAGTTCGGTTAATGGATCATGGCTGGCGAGCCAGCGTAATTCGGTTTCATTTTGTTTTTTTTCTGTTATATCGATACCGACAGAGAGAATCACAGCATTATTGGTGGGTATTTGGAAACTCGAATGTATCCATGAGATGGTATGAATTTGACCATCAGCTGAAATAATATCTGACTCCATATGAACAATATTTTCATCATAATGAGATAGTCGTTGTAATGATTGATGAATATTTTGCCAGTCAGATGGATGAAAAAATTGCTCGAATGGGTGACTGATAACGTTATTGGCCTCATAGCCTGTGATATTTGTGGCAAGCTCATTAAAGCTGGAAATGCAGTAGTTTTTATCCAGTGTGATAATAATTAATTGGGCGGTCTCTATCAGATTACTAACAAAATCTCTTTCTTGTATGAGTTCTTGTGTCCGTTTGTTAAGTGAATCTGTTTGTTTGCTGACCGAATTCTCAAGATCTTCTAGTTGTTCCGATAAGACTACAGCCGATTGTTCAAGGATATTCAGCTCGTCAAGATAACGCTTCGGGGAGGCATGATTCAGAGTGTTTCTGACTTGCAGGTATTTTTTTTCGGCTAATAAGGGCAGCGCTTTAGAGACTTTGGATAAACGTTTGAGTGGTGCTGATAATAATAAAAACAGACTGCCACCAATCACAATCAAGCCAATGAGTGACCAGATAATTGTTCTGTATGTGAGGCTGTTAAGCTCTTGTTGCTGTTTGGCAATGTTATCTATGATAACCAGCACCACATTATCAACTTGTCTTAGCTTAATAAATTGAAATTCAACGGGTAAATTTGAATCACGTAATATCAGCTTATCTTGGTCAATGTCTTGAAAACGGTAGTGTTTTGCTAAGAATCTCAAATAAGCGATATTGTTATTAAATGACGTGAGCACATTGAGATGACGGTCCCAGAGTGATGAGTCGGCTTGACGTAACTCTTGTGTGTTGGATTGATCGGAAATGATGGCAATGTCCGCGCCAGTTTGTGTCTGAAAATCTAATAATGATTGTGTCAGATTATAGCCAAGCACCAATACATAGTTTGTCTCACTATCAGCCAAAATAGGTAACAGTTGATATTGCTTGCAGCTGACCTCGCAATTAAGTTGACTTTGGGCGAGTTCAGTTTCTGCGGTCAGCGTAATATTATCTTTAATGACTTTTGGGGTGGGCGGGCCCCAGCCACCTAGGTTCCGACCACTACTATCAAACAACTGCACTTGGGATACATCCCAATTCAACTCTAGATCACTGCGGTAGCGATGAATACGATCTAATATCTCATTTTGTTTAAGTGCTGAACCTTGCTGTGTGGCGTCCGGTGAGATGAGTAATTCAGCAAGACGTTGTAGTTGATCTCGTGTGGTCGTGATTTGTCCGAGTAGTTGTTGATGATATTGCTCTTGTAATTGAGAACGGAACAAAACAAATTTTTGTTGGACGTTCCAGTAAATAATGACATGAAAGATCAATAGAAAAATTAACAGAATGAAACTAAAAAATAAGCCCGCTTTCCAGCGGATACTTAAAAATGGGGGCTGAATACTCATCGTCAGAACTAAAACCGATAAGACAGGGACATAGCGAACATATCCCATCTTTTGCTGGTGTCAGTAACGGTGTTTTCACGCGGCGATAATGTGGCCACACCCTCGACGATGTGATATTCGGCACGAAGCATTACATTATGTGTCACATGCCAGCGTCCCCCTAACACCCAGCTTTTAGAATAATATTCATGAGCCGGCACAGGGGCTTGATTAATCCCCAATGAGGCGAGCTGCTGGCTATTGATGCGATTTTGTCTGGCAGCTTCTTTTCCATTCCAGTCGTGTTTGTTTAACTGGAACTCTTCATAACGGATGAATGCTTGCCAGGCCGGTGTGAAATTATAACTTGCCTGTAAGTAATAACCGATCGAATTAATATTCATCTGTGAGACGGGTCCACCGATGTCAACATAATCAACATTTTCAAAAGCCACTTCGCCTGTAAATTGCCATTTCTCACCGTTATATTGGGCAGATAAAACGGTGTAATCGATATCAATTTCACCCGAATTCATTCCTGGACCAAAAGGGAAGAGCACACGGTCACTTGCACCTGCATCAAAATCAAGTGTGACTCTTGTTCCAGTTATGGAGTAAATCCACTCTCCACCGTTATGCTCGTATAGAATTTTTCCGAATATCCCTAGCTTATCGTTATGAATGGCGCCAGCCCAGTCATCACCCAGATAGGCATATTCAACGTTTTTATCGGCCAGGGTATAACCAGTACCCACTTCCATAAACAGTGTGCCACTGTCTAAGTTAATATTGTTGTAAAGGTGTATACCATCAGCGGCCATAATGGTATTTCTGACTTTATCAAAGTAAATCACCTGAGGAAGAAAGATAGCGCTTCTGGTGTGGGCGACGTCACGAGTTTCGTTATATAAGCCGATTTCGTTTTTGATTCTGCCAATGTACATACCCGTAGCGTAACGCGCATCGGCATAGAGAGAAACATCCACTAAGCCATAATCGAGTCTTGGTGATCCGTTATCAAATCTGCCGGCTTGTCTGGATAATAGTTGTGCAGAAAGCCTGAGCTTAGGGCTGATTCTGAAACTACCATTAATGCCGACTTCAGTAAATTCGAAACTGCCATCATCACTTGGCCCATAAAAATGATTGTCAGTAGTATGTATGTAAGCTTGAGATGCAAAACCATGCAGGGCAATGCGTTCATACCATGCTTTGTCTTCGGCCAATGCCATTGTTGGAATAACAAGTAAGATGGAAAGTAAACTCGCTCTCATAAATCCACCTTAATAATTTGAATACGTTTGTGTGTATCAGCATCATCTTCACTGATGTACCCAATCGCCCCTTTGGTGTTGGCGACAGCATCAAGCATTTCTTGCTCCGAGTTAACGACGATAGGGGCAGTACCTGTGCCAGAGAAGACCTGTCTGTCCCAGATCCGTCTTAGCTGGTATGGAAACATACCCAATACAGACTTACAAAACTGATTATGCGTAGGGTCTTGATCTTGAAGAACATAGACGGTGATTGGCGTGCCATTTGGCCACTCATGAACTCGCATAGCAAAGATAGAGCGAGCAGTGGTTTTGCTTAATTGCTTTATCTCAACCTGTTCGTTGGCAATGAGAGTTTGAGCTGGTAAATCTTGCGATACCAGGAGCAATAAAGTGATGAGGACTCTGATGCTTATCCATGTCATCAGCCTTGTTCCTTAAGCCGTGTTAAGCTCAATTCTAGGCATGAATTCAAAAAAAAGCCACGTTAAAACTTTCTTTATGTTAAATAAGTTATTCTTTGACAAAAACAAGCTGGGTTTTTGCTGCCTGGTTGTACCAACTTTGTTTGTTTTTACTGAGCCACTGCCACCAGAATCCTAAACCGAGACAAAGCCAGGAAATAAGCCCAAAGATAAATCGCACAGCCGCCTGTTTCCATGAGATAGTCGGCGAGGTTGAGCTAATCAGCTTTATTTTCCATGCTCTCATCCCCAGCGTTTGTCCACCATGGGTCCAGAACCAGCCGTAAAATAAAAAACACACTGACAGTAAATAAAGTAGAAAAAACACATTGCCTGGTGTAATGGCTTCTCCGCTATTTAGCGCAACCGGAATAATGGCAGCAAATAATAAGGCGGACAGTAAAAGTAAAAAGTCATAAATCATCGCCATTATCTGGCGAATTGGACCAGGTCGCTTGTGAATAACTACACTCATTATCAATTTCCAATGGATTTTATTTGGGCGTTAAACCTTACATAAAGTATCATTATCGCTTTAGTTTATCTTGAATTGGGATCCGCATGCTGCAATTGATTGGCCGTCCGGCTTTTTCTGCTTTCCGTCTGGAGAAATTACTAAACAGCATTCAGGCCGAAGTGCCTGCTGTTACAGCTGTTAGAACAGAGTTTCGTTATTTTGTTGAAATAGAAGGTGAGTGTGTTTTGCCAGCAGCAGAACACCAGGTTATCGAAACACTACTTGAAGCAGAAATGCGTGATAGTGACGCCAAAGAAAACGAAACCTTTTTCTTAGTCACACCCAGACCGGGAACGATTTCACCCTGGTCAAGCAAAGCCACCGATATCGCGGTCAATAGTGGTGTAAAAGACATCGAACGTGTTGAGCGTGGCGTAGCTTTTTTTATTGAAGCCAACGAAACACTGACTCAGCATCAGAAATCCATTGTTCGTAGTTTATTACATGACCGCATGATTGAAACTGTGTTTGAAACAGTGGATGAGACAGACCGTTTATTCATGCATGGTAAATCACGTGAACTGGTGAGTGTGGATATCCTCAACGGTGGACGTGAAGCCTTAGTCACGGCCAATCAGCAAATGGGGCTGGCACTGGCTGAAGACGAAATTGATTATCTTTTTGAGAATTTCAGTTTGCTTGAGCGTAACCCAAATGACATTGAGTTAATGATGTTTGCTCAGGCTAACTCGGAGCATTGCCGTCATAAAATTTTCCGTGCCGACTGGATTATTGATGGTGAAACGCAGTCTCACACGCTGTTTAACATGATTCGTAATACGCATGACCTGAACCCTGATGGGGTCGTCAAAGCTTATAGTGATAACTCATCAGTGATTGAAGGTCCGAGAAGTCATCGATTCCAGGTGGATATGGCGACAGGGCAATATCACTATGAAGGTGAAATCCAGCATATCCTGATGAAGGTGGAAACCCATAACCATCCAACAGCGATTTCTCCCTTTCCTGGTGCTTCAACTGGGGCTGGTGGCGAAATTCGTGACGAAGGTGCAACTGGACGTGGTTCAAAACCAAAAGCGGGTTTAACGGGGTTTTCTGTGTCGAATCTGGAAATCCCAGGGTTTGAACAACCTTGGGAAACACCTTATGGCAAACCGGCGCGTATGGCCTCTGCTCGTGAGATTATGATCGATGGCCCTCTCGGTGGTGCGGCCTTCAATAATGAATTTGGTCGTCCGAATTTATGCGGTTATTTCCGTACTTTTGAAGTTCAAGTACCAACAGATAATGGCTTTGAAGTGCGGGGCTATCACAAACCTATTATGGTGGCTGGCGGCATGGGCTCTATCCGTCCACAACACGTTGAAAAAGGCATCATGGATCCAGGTGTGCAATTGATTGTACTGGGCGGTCCGGCAATGTTAATTGGTCTGGGAGGAAGTGCTGCTTCTTCAGTCAATTCCGGTGCCAGTGATGAGGGACTGGATTTTGCCTCAGTTCAACGTGGTAATCCTGAAATGGAACGCCGCTGTCAGGAAGTGATTGATCGCTGTGTAGCCTTAGGCGATCAAAACCCGATTATTGCCATTCACGATGTCGGTGCCGGCGGACTCTCCAATGCTTTCCCTGAACTGGTCGATGACAGTGGTCGTGGTGGTCGTTTTGAACTGCGTGTGATTCCTAATGATGAACCCAGCATGTCACCCATGGAAATCTGGTGTAATGAGTCTCAAGAGCGTTATGTGTTGGGTGTACATCCTGACCGTATTGATGAATTCAAAGCCATTTGTGAACGTGAGCGTTGCCCGTGGGCTGTTGTGGGGGAGACCACTGAAGAAGAACATTTATTACTCGGTGATGCCGATAATGAAACATCACCGATCGACATGCCACTCTCATTATTGTTAGGTAAACCACCTAAAATGCTGCGTGACGTGAAACATACACAACACGGGTATCCAGATCTTGATTTTGCGGGTGTTTCACCCAGAATGGCTCTGGAACGTGTACTTAAATTGCCAACGGTAGCCAGTAAGAACTTCCTAATTACCATCGGTGATAGAAGTGTCACAGGTTTGGTCGCGCGTGATCAGATGGTAGGTCCATGGCAAGTGCCGGTAGCGGATTGTGCTGTCACTTTAGCCGATCATCATGATGTGTTAGGCGAAGCGATGTCGATGGGTGAGCGTGCACCGATTGCACTGATCAATGCACCTGCCTCAGGTCGAATGGCAGTAGGTGAGGCCATCACCAATATTGCCGCTGCCAAAATTGAAAAGTTGGGCGACATTAAATTATCAGCTAACTGGATGGCAGCATGTGGTCACCCTGGTGAAGATGCACTGTTATACGATACCGTCAAAGCGATTGGTATGGATCTCTGTCCTGAGTTAGGTATTGCTATTCCCGTCGGTAAGGACTCTTTGTCCATGAAAACGGTATGGGAAGATAAGGGCGAAACCAAAGCGGTTACTTCACCTTTATCTCTGATTATCAGCGCCTTTGCGCCTGTCACTGATGCCAGCGCAACGACCACACCGCAATTACGTACTGATCGTGGTGATACTGATTTGATTTATATCGATCTGGGGCAAAATCACAACCGTTTGGGTGCTTCCGCTTTAGCTCAAGTATTCAAACAAGTGGGTAACACAGCTCCGGATATCGAAGATGCGACACATTTAAAAAACTTCTTTAACGCTATCCAACGACTGAAGAATGAAGATTTATTGCTGGCCTATCATGACAGAAGTGATGGCGGCCTCGCTGTTACCTTAGCTGAGATGGCTTTTGCCGGTCATTGTGGTCTGGATATTCACTTGAATGGTCTTGGTGAAGCCTTGCCGGTATTGTTCAATGAAGAATTAGGCGCGGTTATCCAAGTGCCTCATGCTGATTTGAATCATGTCATGAATATTCTTAAAGACTATAATTTGACCTCCATGTCATTTGCCATTGGTAAAGTGACTGAGCAGCAGCAAATACGCATCCATGTTGAGCAGGAACTGGTTATTGATGAGTCTCGTGTAACGTTGCAACGTTTCTGGGCTGAGACCAGTTACCAGATGCAGTCAATGCGTGATAATCCTGACTGTGCAAAACAAGAGTTTGATGCGTTATTGGATGCAAGTGATCCTGGTTTATTTGCCAAACAATCATTTAATCCGGCAGAAAATATTGCCAGCTCTCTGATCGTGAGTGGTCATCGTCCCAAGGTTGCCATTCTGCGTGAGCAAGGGGTAAATGGTCAGGTTGAAATGGCAGCGTCATTTGATCATGCAGGCTTTAATGCTATTGATGTGCACATGAGTGATGTGCTGGAAGGGCGTATTGATCTGAATGATTTTGTTGGCTTGGTTGCGTGTGGTGGGTTCTCATATGGTGATGTTTTAGGTGCAGGACGCGGTTGGGCCAGCACCATTTTGCATAATGACACTGCCCGTCAACAGTTCTCAGCATTTTTCCATCGTGAAGATACGTTTGCGTTGGGTGTCTGTAATGGCTGTCAGATGTTGTCGCAGTTAAAAGAGTTGATACCTGGCAGTGAGCATTGGCCTCGATTCTCTCGTAACCTGTCTGAACAGTTTGAAGCACGTTTCTCACTGGTAGAGATTGTAGAGTCACCTTCAGTGTTATTGAGAGGAATGGCCGGTTCTGTGATGCCTATCGTTGTGGCTCACGGCGAAGGACGTGTTGACTATGCCGAGACGGGTTCTGAAGAGCATGCGCTAGTGGCCATGCGTTATGTTGATCATTATGGTCAAGCTACGGAAGCTTACCCAATGAACCCAAATGGATCGATTAATGGCGTGACGGCACTGACAACAACCGATGGTCGGGTAACGATCATGATGCCTCACCCTGAGCGTGTAACGCGCACAGTTCAGCATTCATGGCACCCTGATGACTGGGGCAAAGATGGTCCGTGGGCAAGATTGTTCCAAAATGCGCGATGCTGGGTGAACTAACCTTGTATGTAAAAAAGGACCGAAAGGTCCTTTTTTTATGGCTAACGTAAAGAGAGCTATACTTTAAAACGTTGTGCAATCATATTGAGCTGCGTGGCGAGTGTCGCCAAGTTTTGACTAGCAGTAGCAATTTCTTCGCTGCTATGCATGTTATTTTCAGATAAGTCTGATACGCGTGTAATGTTACGATTGATTTCTTCTGAGACCAAACCTTGCTCTTCAGCAGCACTGGCAACATGTGTACTCATATCAGCGATTTGTGTCATCGAATTAACAATGTTTAATATCGATTGTGTGGCTGAGTCAGTGTAACCAACCATACCAGCGGCATTGGCTTTTTCTTTTTCCATCACGGCGACAGCTTCTTTTGTTTTCTGTTGTAAATTGTCGACCATGACTTGAATTTGTTCTGCCGATTCCTGAGTACGGTTGGCCAGTGAGCGAACTTCATCAGCTACTACCGCAAAACCTCGACCATGATCTCCTGCTCGTGCAGCTTCTATAGCCGCATTTAAGGCTAATAAATTGGTCTGCTCAGCCACCCCTTTAATAACGGTTAACACGGAACCGATTTGCTCACTACTTTGACTTAGTTCTTCAATGGTGCGCGCTGCATTTCCAACGTCTTCAGTTAGAGAGTTAATGGATTTTACCGTTTCACTTATGACGTCTTGTCCCGATTTTGACTCACTGTTCGCATTACGTACTTCTTCTGCTAACAGTTCAGCATTACGGGCGATTTCTTTAATCGTACTCGACATCTCATTCATCGCTGTGGCTATTTGCTCAGATTGCGATTGTTGTTCTTGTGAGTTGGATTGAGATTGCACTGTATTAGTGGATAACTCTTCAGATGCAGCTGCTAATTCAGTTGAGTTTTGTTTCAATTGATTCACTACGCCATTTAAATGTTGTGTCATTGAGTTAAGTGCAATAAAGATATCAGCGGTTTCATCTTTGGCTGGACTGGTGATGGTGACGGTCAGATCACCTTCGGCGATCCGCTTGGTAGCGGTAATAATATTGTTGATTACCTGGATGATAGACCGATAAAAACCAATGAATAAATAGAGTGCCAGCGATAGGGCAATTAATATCACGGCAATCACCACATTTTTCTCAAGCTGTAGCATGGATAGACGATTATCTAGTAGTTCAGCCAGTGCGTCAGCAAGATAATGATATACCACATAATTTGTGTCTATAGCTTCAGTACCCAGACTGAAAATAAATGCTGCTTGGGTGTTAATTTTCTCACTCTCGAGCATATCCTTTTCGATGACAGTGAGAAATTCTGTGAGTGCATTTTCTCTATCCAGCTCTAGCTTATTTAAAACGTCTGCCAACTGCGGATTGTGAGTAATAATATGTTCGATAGCTTGTTGAGTGGTATCCGCTTCATGTTTTACCTTGCTAAATGATGAAGCCAGTTTAATACGTTGACTGGTAGTCAATGATTCATTGGCAGCGATGCCCGAAGCAAGTCCGCGAGTTTGTCCGATACTCTCAGCGAGTACTGGGATATAACTGACAATCGTCTCAATAATGAATGTGGTGTTGAGGTCTGGATCGAGTATGAGTCCAGAATTATGATTCACGGCATTCATGAGTTGTCTAAGTTTTGTAATTAACTCAGTATGCGCGGTAAAAATGGTATTGGGATCTGTTTCTGTTGCTGTATTGATAAGACTGGTCCAGTCACGTTTGATTTCGTCCCATAGTTGATTGGTGTCGAAGTGCTCGCCATATTCAGCATTGATGATATTGATTTGTTGAATACTCTGATCAATCTCTTTCCGTTTACTGAGAATTTTTTCTTCGAACTCTGCTGAGCCATTCAGATAGGCATTCGTTAAGCCACGATGTTGAGGCAATTGTTGATAGAGTGGTGTGATGGTTTTTATGTATTCCAAGCCTGATTGTTCTTTATGGCTTTCATTAACGATGTTGTTTAATTGGTGAATCAGTAGCAAAAATGTCACCGTGATAGGAATAAGCAGCAGCACTGTTATCAGTGACATTTTTTTGGGGTAGCTTAGCGAATTCATGAGTTTTGTCGCCAGATTCATTAGTGTCACCCTAAATTGTATGGATATTTAAAATTGTTATTGGCATATAGTTCGTTTTCTTTAGTATATGATGAGTGACTTTGTCGCCTCTCCACAGTGAGCATATCAAGTTGTTATTGCTAAGCCGTCTATTACAAGGTGTTAATAGTGGCTGTCATTTGATGACGTATTCTGGAGTGATAAATTACCACTTAAGTAATCGACATTATTGCCGTAAAGTGATGAATGGAATATGTGGTCCTGGATTGACCTAAATTTACAACGATTAGAAAGGATATCTAGTAGTTCGGGTTTCTTTCTTTTTAGACAGTGAGTGATTGGATTGATAAAGGACTTAGTTACACCGTATCAGACTAGGGTTGTGCCAAGTTATGGTTTGCTAGTCGTATTTTTGTCGTTGCTCACTATCTTCCCTCCCGTCTTTGCTATGCAGCAGTATGAGAGCGAGCAGGTTACTGCCTGGCAATATCGCTGGGGTGATTCCGAATTTGTAAATGGTGAGCCTGAGTGGATTGTCACGCCTGAACTACATAGTAGCGATTGGAAAGATATTGATTTCCCTGGTATGCCGCCTGATCGGGGGCAACATAATACCGTTTGGTTTAAGGCAACATTGCCTGATTCGGATCATGATTATTTGCATCCTGTTCTTTACGTCACCAGCATTGACTTAATGGCTGAAGTTTACCTGGAAGATAAAAAGATTTATCAATTTGGTGACTTCAACAATAAACAGCACAAGTCGTTTTATGGTTGGCCTTGGCATTCGATTAATTTGCCAAATGATTATGCAGGTAAAACCATTTATTTCAGGGTTTTTTCAAGCTACCGAGACATTGGTTTGTGGGGTGAAGTCAAACTATTTGAGAAAACACATCTACTGTTTTACCTTTTAGAAAAAGCGTATTTTGAAGTTCTGGTCGCTTTATTCTCATTGTTTGTCGCTATTATTACCTTGGCATTCTCGATGATGCATAGAGGGGAGCGACATTTTCTCTATTTATCCTTATTTTCACTGACCTCTGCTGTAATGTTGCTGGCCGAGAATCCAGCTGTTCAATTTGTTTTTAATTACCCTCTAGTACGTGTTTATTTATTAGCGATCTCCTATTACGCATTACCCGTTATTACGAGTTTATTGTTGTCATCATGGTTTGATGACTGGCGACACAAATGGTTAATAAACATTGCTGTCATCCATTTCATCTATCTTATTTCAGTGATAGGCCTATCTTTAGCGGGCCTAATAGAGCTTGCTGTTACATTCCCTATTTTTGATGCCATATTCGCCATCACGATACTATTGATAATAGGGCTTGGCATCAGTAAGCGATATTCGTTGGCCTCCGATCAACATCTAGTCATGCTGTCCTTTACGGTATACGGCATGTTTCTTTTATTGGATATGGGCATTGCTAATAGTGTTCTTCCCTGGATGCATTTGGATATTTCTGTTGGCGCGTTATTGTTTGCGCTTGTATTGATGCTTATTTCTTTACGTCATTATTCACATGTACAAAGCGCCTTAAAAGAACTGAATGAACATCTAGAAGTGAAGGTGGCTGAACGAACAGCTTCCTTGCATGCTTATGCCGAAGCTGAACAAGAACGTGCTGAACAGCTGCAGCGTCTGAATGTGCTCGGAGCCAGATTAGAAGAACTCAACAGTCGGTTACAAACCGTTGACAATCTCACTGAGGCAAGACATTTACTCATTAAAAAGCTTCCGGACGTTTTTATGCCTGTAGAATTGAGCGTAACAACATCATTTGACGGCGTATCTTTTGAGAGGCAATTGGCTCAAGTAGAACTGCAAGAGCTGGATGGCAGCTATAACGTATTTGTTTATCTGGTTTTAAATAATCTAAGTTCAAAAAAACTAATCAAACAAGACAATCTGAATGATTTCATCAACCGGGTTAAATTGCGTTTAGGTGTGACGCTTAGCAGTATCAAGTTAAAAGAAGAGCTGCATCGTTTTTCATTTGAAGATGCGCTGACAGGGCTTGCTAATCGACGTTTTTTTGATCTGGCACTGCATAGAGAAACTCAGCTGGCAAACCGACAGAAAAACCCATTGTCGCTCCTTATATGTGATATCGATCATTTCAAACATTTCAATGATGAATACGGGCATGAAGTCGGTGATTTTGTACTGAAAACATTAGCGCAATTGATGAATGAGTTTTTCCGTGAAACGGATATACCATGTCGTTATGGTGGTGAAGAATTTGTTGTGATTATGCCTGGTGCGACAATAGATGATGCGACAGAAAAAGCCGAGCTATTAAGGCGTATTGTTGCCGACAAACAGATGGTGTTTAACGGCAAACACATAGACAGCATCACCATTTCCATCGGGATCGCTGATTTAACCCCAAGTAGAAGTGAATCAGAACAGTTGTTAAGTGATGCAGATAAAGCCTTGTATATAGCAAAAGAATGCGGAAGAAACAGGGTAGAAACGACACACCCATAAATAAATTTCCATCTATATCAGAACTATATCAAACTTAATCTGACCAATATTCGCATGATTTTCACATGTCACTTGTTGAAATAATCATATACATAGAGAGGAGAAGTTATGAAAATGATGAAAAAAGTTTTATCTGGCGCTGCTATTGCAGGTTTATTCTTGTCAATGAATGCTTTTGCTGCTGACCATACTGTTACCGCACAAGGTCTGAAATATACGCCGCTCGTTGTTAAAGTGGCCCCTGGAGATAGTGTGAGCTGGACCAATATGAGCACACACAATGTAGAAATGATCGATAACTTGATTCCTGAAGGTGCTGAAGCCTTTAAATCTGACATGAGTCAAGATGTTACACATACGTTTGATAAAGAAGGTATCTACATTTACAAATGCACTCCGCATATTGGTGCAGGCATGGGCGGTGCGGTCATTGTTGGTAACCCAACCAACTTAGATGCGATTAAGGCTCAAGATGTTTCTGGTGGTATCGGACGAATTGTCAAAAAAGCCATTAAAGAAGCGGAATCAATGTAAATTTATTGAGTACCCACTATAAAAAGCCGGTCATTGCCGGCTTTTTTTATGGGTATAAGATGTGCATGAAAAAAGAGTGTCTTCTGAGGAATGAGTATGGATAAAGTGAATCAGATTTTTTCATCGTTACCAGAATGGTCAGTCGCTATTGTGGTTATCATACGTTTATTCATTCTCATGCTGATTATGAAAAAGTTCATTTTGCTTAGAGTCAGCAAAATCACGGCTAGAACAAGCTTTTTTTATGACAAGTTAGTGGTGAAAGTAATGAGTTTTCCTCTGACATTGTGCTTGTTGGCATTAACGATAACACTGGCAGAGCACACGCTTCAGTATTTGATATAGAAACAGAATTTAAATTTTTTCATGCTACTGCACAACTATTGATCGTCGCCGCACTGGTATTGTTCATAGATGGTTTTTTGACGGGTGCAGTCGGTCATTATGCCGATAAGACGGCTACCTTAAAAAATAGTAGCTCTATTGTGCAAGGTATTACCCGTGCCATCATCCTTGGACTCGGCTTGTTGATTATCCTTGGCACGATGGGTATTACCATCACGCCTATCATTGCTTCTTTAGGTATTACTTCACTGGCCGTTGCTTTAGCTTTGCAACCAACATTAACCAACTTCTTTTCAGGTGTTCAGCTTGTCATCGACAAACCAATACGTGTTGGTGACTTTATCGAGTTAGATTCGGGAGAGCAAGGCTTTGTCGAGAAGATTGGCTGGCGCACTACCTGGATTAGGATGTTACCCAATAACTTTATTATCATTCCAAATAGTGTTTTATCGCAGTCAAAAATCATTAACTACTATTAGCCTGAAAAACAGCTTTCAGTACCTGTAGAAGTCGGTGTGCATTATGATTCTGATTTAGAGCATGTCGAAAGAGTCACGCTGGAAGTGGCTCGCAATATCCTAAAAACACATAAGTGGGGTGTGCCTGATTATCAGACATTTGTTATTTTTCACACTTTTGATAATTCGAGTATTAATTTCACGGTCATGTTAAGAGCGAAAGAATATTTCAATCGCTTCTTCATTAAATCTGAGTTTATCAAGGCTTTACATCAGCGTTTTAAGGAAGAAAATATTACGATTCCTTATCCTATCAGGGCAATCAATTACCAGCAGGAGAATCCTCAATCAACAGTGGATGATAAGTCTGTATAACGTTTTTATTTATTATCGATTTAAACCAGGGAAAACGATTTTGCTAACTGACTCACTTATCTTGGCGAGCAATTCAGCTTTTTTTTGTTTCGTCAGCGTGGATTCAGAATAATAAATCACCAGTAAATAAGGTTTACCTTTTTCTGGCCAGATAATCGCTACATCATTAAAGGCTCCGTTAGGACCAGAGCCCGTTTTATCACCTACTAGCCAGGTGGACGGGACGCCCGCACGTATTTTGTCATCACCTGTTTGATTGCCTATTAGCCATTGAATAAGCCGTTGTTTGGATACGTCGGATAAATGATCACCAAGCAACAGGGTGTTCAGCGTCGCCAACATCGCTGCAGGTGTTGTTGTATCTCTAAGGTCGCCTGCCAAGTTGCTGTTAAGAGCAGGTTCTATTCTGTCGAGTCTTGTGGTGTTATCGCCTATCGAACGCAAATAGTCGGTTAATGCCTCTGGGCCACCTATTGTTTTTAATAGTAAATTGGCCGCAGTGTTGTCACTGAGTTGTAATGTCGCCTGGCTTAACGCTGCTACCGACATGACGCCTTCATCAAGATGTGTTTTGGTGACCGGGGCATAATCCAGTATGTCAGCACGATCGTAATGAATCGGACGAGACAGACTTTCTTGATGCTGATCAATTCGGTGTAAGACATTAGCAACCAGTAAAACTTTGAAGGTGCTACACAATGCAAAACGTTCATTAGCACGATAATGCAGTTGAAATTGGTGTTGTAGGTCATAAGCGGCAATGCCCAGTCTCCCGCCATATTCTTTTTCTAATTGGGCAAATGTTGTCTGCCAATTTATGCCTTCATTATTAGCAGAGCTGACACTATTTACCGTGAATAAAAGACTAAACAAGGTGGCTAAGCTGAGTAAGGATTTCATTGTGATAGGCGGTTTCTGGTGAACAAGGGGGCATATATTAACCGATTTCAGAGAGGGATAGGGCTGACATAGGGAAACGATTGTATTGTGCTTTGGGTGTGTTAAGCACAGATGAAATCTAGATAATGGGTTAAGCGCCAACTATCAAGTGAGAAAACAGAGCAGTGTTTTAGGACCTTCAGACGTAAAATCAGGTTTTAACCACATTCACATGTTGGTTTATGTATTTATTAAACTCTTCCATTGGCATGGGTTTGCCAAATAAATAACCTTGATAATTCAGGCAACCATGTTTAGCTAGGAATGCTTCCTGAGCATCCGTTTCGACCCCCTCAGCGATGACAGTCATGCCCATGTGACTACTCATATTGATAACGGTGCGAATGATATGAGCATCATTGGCATTTTTTAGCATATGATCCACAAAACTTTTATCGATCTTTATTTCATCCAGTGGAAAACTTCGTAATATGGAGAGTGATGAATAGCCTGTCCCAAAGTCATCCAGAGATAAAGTGATGCCATGAGACCGTAATTTGTCTATTTTTATAGCAAGTTCATTAATGTTCTTTAGCATTAGGCTTTCAGTGATTTCCAGTCGCAAACGTGAGCCGGAGCACTGATGTGTTTCAATGCTGGATAAGACCGTATCAACAAAATTCTTTTGCATAAATTGGCGAGCGCTGATGTTGACGGATAAAACTAAATTAGCCGTAGCCGGGTCTTGTTGCCAGACAGCTAATTGTCTACAAGCATGTTGAAGTACTTCAGTGCCTATGCGGTTAATAATGTCTGAGTCTTCTGCAATAGGAATGAATTCGGCCGGTGAAATCATGCCATGTTTAGGATGCTGCCAGCGTAGTAGAATTTCAGCACCAATAGGTTCATGTCGGTGGTTCACCTGGGGTTGGAAATAGGGGAGAATGTCGCGATTGAATACGGCATCTCTTAGATCATTTTCCAGACTGGCTTTGAATTCAATACTGGGCTGAAGCGCTTCATCAAAAAATCGAAAACAACTACGACCATCTGACTTGGCCTGAAACATAGCGTTATCAGCACGTTTAAATACTTCATTAACGGATAAGGTTTCGCCCTGAAATGTGCAAATGCCTATGCTGCATGAAGTACGATATTGCACGTTACCAATATTATATATATCACTGATACCATTAATAATTTTGTTGGCAATAACTTCAGATATTTCTTTGCTTTTGTTAGCGGTGTTACCAATATTTTGGATCAAAATAACAAACTCATCTCCACCAAAACGGGCAATGGTGTCTTCATCTCTTAAAATGGTTTTCAGTCGAGTGGATACCGATTTGAGAAGCATGTCACCCACTGAGTGCCCATGAAGATCGTTAATGTTTTTGAAGTTATCTAAATCAATAAAAAACACGGCACAGTGAGATTGGTTGCGACTACTGGTGTGCATGGCCTGTGTGACGCGATCGGTCAGCAAACGTCGGTTGGGCAAATCTGTTAGCGTGTCATAGTAAGCCAGATATTGGATTTCATCCTGACTCTTTTTAAACTCGGTTTTATTTTGAACCAAGGTTGCCAAGCCAACGACATGGTTATGATTGTCACGCAAAGCGGTGTAAGTCCATTCGCAGAAAATAATGTCACCCTCCTTGGTCAAATTTTCATTTTGACAATGACTGGAGCTTCCCTCAGCGATAAATTCCTCCATTTTTTGGATGACATGATCCTGAATGTCGATTGGCAACAAGAAACGGGCATGCTGATGAATTGCTTCATCTTGTTGATAGCCAAATATTTGCTCAGCTGCAGCATTCCATGACACAACCTGGAGGCCGAGGTCCCACTCAATTACTCCCATCGGTGTGTGGTCTAAGTGAATACGTTGATGTTGTGATAACTTCTCAATTTCAGCTTGTTGTTTTATAGCCGCATGATGCAGCAAGATATTCTCATGTAGTTTTTTACCCAGATTTGATGATGCAATAGAGATATAAACAATATATACGGCGAGTAAAATCGCCATGGCCAGTGATAATTCTGTTTCATTGCTAAAAAAACCGGGTAATGACAGTAAATAGATACTCCCGGAAAATAATTTCGATGTTATCGCATCGACTGAATACACGACCATCGCACCACCTGTGACACCGACAATAACGAGTGTGATAAAGGCTTTATGAGCGACATCATTGGTTTCTGAAAGAAAGTAATAACCAGCCAGCCCCCATGCCATGCCACAAGCTAAAGTGGATAAACGGAAGATATTGAGCCAAGTGTCAGGGTTTGAGTTATTGGTGTTGTGTTGTTTGAAATAAATGGTGGAGTACAGACGTAATCCATAAACAACGCTAAAGATAAGACACCAAGCGATTAAGATTGTCTTGTTAACCTGGTCATACTCAACAAAAGCCAATGTGAAGGCAACAAGACTGGCCACGATAACGGATTTAAGATTGCTGCTATAGAGCATATTGATGATATCGACTTTCAATGCCATTTTTTCATCATGCTCGCTAGGGAGTAATGAAACCGTGTTTGTATCCAAGCGCAAAAATCCTCTCTACATAACCATTTCGTGAGCATTTTTTATCTGTTTTCAATTATCTAGTTGAAAACACGTAATGTTCAAATGGTTTTAGCACAGAAAAAAATGGCTGTCTATTTTGTCGCAGATTGTCTGCTTCTCTCCAGCATGGTCAAATTCGTCTTGACAGCATTGTTTGTTAACTCTTGTAACCAAGCCATAAATAAACTCAGACGTTTAGGTACTTGACGACGAGAGGCATAAATAATGGATAAAGGAATGACCGGGGCGGGATAGTCAGGCAAAATCTCGACTAATTCCCCACGTGCAAGGTACGGCTCTGCACTCATGGCGGGTAGTTGCGCGATACCCAGTCCGGATAAACAAGCATATAAATAGGCATCCGTATTGTTGACTTGTAGTCTGCTTTTCATCTCAACTAGCTGAAGATGATGTTGAGCAATATGTTCAAATACAGCGGTCTGTGTTTGCAGGTTTTGTGCATAATCGATGAGGTAATGGTGTGCTAAATCATTTACTGATTGGGGTTTACCATACTTCTCTGCATAATCAGCGCTAACACAGTTAATCACGGTTAACTGAGTCAATGGCATGGCAACTAATTCACTATCGCCAAGGTGACCTGCACGAATAACACAGTCCACACCATCTTTGATCAAATCTGCCCGTTGGTCATTGCAACGCAGCTTGATTGAGACGTCAGGATAACGCTCGTACCAACTGTTTAAATGAGGCAGAAGAATATTGGCTGCAAAGCGGCTGGGCATGTCAACATGCAAGCAACCAGAGATTAATGAAGGCTGTTGAAACTCGCTATCAAGACTATCTACCTGCTCCAGAATGGAAAGACATTTTGTGAGATAGCGCTCGCCATCACGTGTGAGGTTTATCTGTCTGGTACTTCGTTGTAATAGGCGTGTATTGATTTGTTGTTCGAGTGATTTTATTGAAGCCGATACGCTGGACTTCGGTAAACCAAGCATCTCGGCGGCTCGGGTAAAACTGCCGACTTGTGCCACTGTGACAAACCGCTTCATTGATTCAAACTTATCCATTTTTCTTCTACTGTTAGTTATTTACGAACAATGATATCGGATTTTGTCTGTTTATCATGAATTAATAGCGGCATAAGATGTCACCTCATTCAATGGAAAGGAGGTAATCAATGAATAAATTAGTATTAATTACAGGTGGTAGCAGAGGGATAGGCCGTGAAAGTGCGCTTTATCTGGCTGAAAAAGGTTGTGATGTCATTATCACTTATCATTCAAATAAAGACGCAGCTGATGACGTGGTTAGCAGGATTAAAGAAATAGGTCGAAGCGCGACAGCGTTGGCATTGGATGTCAGCCAAACAGATACATTCAGTCACTTTGCTGATGTTGTAGAGACTCAGCTTAAATCAGAGTTTAGTCGAAAAGAGCTGGACGTCATTATTCATAATGCAGGTATGGGCATATATAAATCTTTTGAAGACACCACCGAATCCGACTTTGATATTTTAATGAATACACATCTGAAGGCGCCGTTTTTTCTCAGCCAATTGTTATTACCTATGATCGCTCCTCAAGGTCAAATCATTCATATTTCATCAGGTCTGGCGCGTTTCTCACTGCCTGGTTATACGGCTTATGCCACGATGAAAGGGGCAGTGGAGGTATTAACGCGCTATCTGGCAAAAGAGCTCGCTACTAAACAGATTCGGGTTAATACGCTGGCGCCCGGTGCAGTTGAAACTGATTTTGGCGGTGGTGCTGTTCGTGATAACACTGAGTTGAACCGCAGTATCGCTAATCAAACTGCATTAGGCAGAGTGGGATTACCCGATGATATTGCTAAGGCATTGGCCATGCTGGTGAGTGATGACAGTTCATGGGTTACGGGTCAACGTATCGAGGCGTCTGGCGGCATGTTTTTATAAAAAATTCAGTGTCCGCCGGTATTAGAAAATAAGTTAATGACAAGTACGCCTGAGATGATTAAGCCCATGCCGAGAAGGGCAGGTAAATCGAGTTTTTGCCCATATACTATCCACGAGATGATAGCGATGAGCACAATGCCCAAGCCTGCCCAGATAGCATAAGCAATACCGACAGGAATCACTCTTAACGACAATGTCAGAAAATAAAAAGCAGTCAGGTAACCCGTAACAACGATAAGTGTCGGAACAAGTCGCGTAAATTCGTGGCTGGCTTTCAGCGCTGAGGTCGCAATGACCTCAGCGATGATGGCAATGGCGAGATATATCCAGTGTGGCACTGACTTACCTTTTGAATGTAGTGATATAAAGTTGCTCGACTTTTTTCCTTGCCCAATCTGTTCGACGCAGAAATTTTAATGACGACTTAATAGAAGGGTCGTTTTTAAAACAGTTCAGGTTAATTCTATGAGCGAAACCTTCCCAGCCATAATGATCGACCAGTTCAGTGACAATGGTTTCGAGGGTGATGCCATGCAGTGGGTTGTTAGGTTGCTGGTTCATAAATAGGCTTTTTTCTAGATGTCATTCCGAGTATGAAGTCATGTTTACTTTAAAGCTTAATCATGACGGCTACTGTATGACTTAAGATTAACATTCAAACAATAAACGCGTTGCAATATCTTTTGCTGCCGGCATGATGAAACTACGTCATTCATAACGCTGGGTTAGGCTAATGTTGTTTTTACGTATGTGGTTGTGTCCATCTCCACCGTTTCTGCGGTGATAGTGATATCGAATAAAGGTAATGTTGTACAAAGCCGTTCAACGATTAAATTATTTAAACGTTTCTTTTGCTCCAGGGTGCGCCCTTGATGCAGTCTGACAGTCACGTGCAAAAAGTGTGTGTGATGATCGCCGAGCCTAAACGTTTGGTAAGCAATACTGCGTGTTTTGATATGCTCAGGTTTGAATAAAAGAGAATCTATCGCTGCCTGATGAACAGTATTCACTAATGTCTCAGCTGAAGTGATGTCAGCCAGTTTCGTTGAATATTCGATAATACAATGTGGCACCGGAATTCTCCTGGCAGTATCTGTAGAAACGATATGACACCACTAAAAGAAAAGGCCGCTTAAAGCGGCCTTAATAGCAATGACATCAGTTATTTGATAAATAACATCTCGCGATATTTAGGCAGTGGCCATAAGTCGTCAGCCACTTCACCTTCAAGCGTATCAACATGTAAACGCACTTTATCCATCAACTGACGGATATCATTTGCACAGAAGTTCATATGTGCTTCAATTGAATCAAAGTCATGCTTATTTAAAGCCGCTTCAAGTTCGCTGACCGTGGCCAACATAGCATTGGTTTCCTGAGCAATTAGACTCACCACGGAATTATTCATCTCTATTCCCATGTCCGCCATACTGGTATGGGTGACGGACAGTTCTGTCAGATACTGCGATGCGGATGGGTAAATCAGCGTTTTTGCCATCTCAACTACGAGCTTGGCTTCCACTTCAATAGAAAGAATATATTGCTCGGCGTATACCTCAAAGCGGCTTTCCAGTTCGACAGGTGTGAATACACCAGTGCGAGAGAATAACTCACGGATAGCCTCATCACGAAGGTAAGGCAGAGCATCAGCAGAAGTCGGTAAGTTTTTCAGACCACGCACGTCTACCGCCGCTTTGTGCCATTCTTCAGAATAGCCATCGCCACCAAATACCACATTACCGTGTTGTTCCATTAACTCTTTCAGAACGGCCAGTACTGCGGTGGTTTGATCTTTGCCGCTATCTAATTCAGCTTTTAATTTCTCAGCAATCCAGTCAAGCGAGTCAGCCAGCATTGTATTCATGGCCACTAAGGGGCCAGATACCGATTGAGATGAACCCACAGCACGGAACTCAAAGCGATTACCAGTGAAAGCAAAAGGGGATGTACGGTTACGATCACCTGGATCACGTTCAAATTTTAGAATTTGTGACAGGCCCAGATCCATCTCGCCACCTTTTTTCGAGGTCGCAATATCACCCGCTTTAATATCCTGGAATACTTTTTCTAACTGGTCACCAAGATAGACTGATAAAATCGCTGGAGGCGCTTCATTAGCACCCAAACGATGATCGTTTGAAGCAGAAGCAATCACCGCACGAAGCAAGGGGCCGTATTTGTGTACACCACGAATAACTGCGCCACAGAATAATAAGAAATTCAGATTATCATGCGGTGTTTTACCTGGATCTAATAAATTACCTTGTGTGGCATTGCTGACCGACCAGTTAACGTGTTTGCCTGAGCCATTAACACCAGCAAAAGGTTTTTCATGTAGCAGACACATGAAGCCATGTTTTTTTGCTGTGGCTTTCATCAAGGTCATCATTAATTGTTGATGGTCTGCAGCAATATTGGCTGACTCAAAATAAGGGGCTATCTCAAATTGACCGGGAGCGACTTCGTTATGGTGCGTTTTGGCAGGAATACCTAAGCGGTATAACTGGTCTTCGAAGTCTTGCATAAAGACCTGGACACGTTCCGGGATAGCACCGAAGTAATGGTCATCAAACTGTTGGCCTTTAGCTGGTGCAGCGCCAAATAATGTTCGACCAGCTAAAAGCAGGTCAGGACGTGCTAGAGCAAAATTACTATCGACCAGGAAATATTCTTGCTCAGCGCCACAGCTTGAGTTAAGCGGCGCAATCTCGGTTTCACCCATTAAAGCCAGCACTTTCCTGGCCGCACGATCCATGGCTGAGATGGACCGTAGTAATGGGATTTTCTTATCAAGTGCTTCACCGGTCCATGACATGAAAACACTTGGGATCATCAACGTAGAGCCGTTTTCTGTGTGCATAATGAACGCAGGGCTGGTTGGATCCCAAGCAGTATAGCCTCGAGCCGCATTGGTCATGCGTAAGCTACCGTTAGGGAAAGACGAACCATCAGGCTCGCCCTTAATCAATAAGCTGCCAGAAAATTCTGTAATCGCATTGCCTTCAGCATTGGTCACAATAAAACCATCGTGTTTTTCTGCGGTGATATTGGTCATCGGGTAGAAAATATGAGAGAAAAACTTCACACCTTTAGACAAGGCCCAGTTTTTCATGGCTGCAGCCACAACATCGGCAACGGCTGGATCTAATGGGGCACCTGTTTGAACAGTCTGTTTAAAGGCTTTGAAGGCAGACTTATTTAATGCTTCCTCCATTTTTGCCAGATTGAAAACATCTGTCGCCCAGATTTTATCTATCGGTTCAGATTTGTGAACAGTTGTTTTTTGACGGTTTGTAATGTTTGAAATCGCTTGCAGGCGAGATTCATTTCCACTCATTTTCTATCCCTTAATCGCTGATGATTAATTGTTAATGTGATAAACGCAGTCGCTTTTTGGCGCATCAATTTTATTGATTGCGCATGTAATAGTGCTGTCGTTAGCACGGTTGTATCCCGACGCGAGCATCCCATCGTCTTTGTTTATGTAACACTAAAATAGAAAATAACCATATCAACATATTGATTATCAATATAAAAATCATCAGTGATATGAACGGCACGACATTCAGCGGAAAGGTTTTCAAGCGTGGTCGATATGAGTCTTTATTGAACTATTTAATGTGTGACAGCTATCAATATAGAGCAAATAATTTCAGTTATGAAGACCTATTTTTGTCACATAAATCGTGTATGGCAGAAAGAGATGTTTTCGTTTTTTTCAAACAAATGTTAAAGAAATACATGTTGTTGTCGATGCAAAACATAATGGACGCTAATGAGGCATGGTAGGGAGTCATATATGAATATTGATCTGTCATCTGTTCGAAGCAATGGGACGACTAAACACGCTGCCTCAACAGGCTCATCTCTGGAGGCGCGTATAGCGGCTTTAAAGAAAAAGATGGTGGACTTGTTTAATGAGCTCAAAGCATTGTTGAAAAATCCTGGTGAAGATTCCGAAAAGCAAGCAGAAGCCATACAACAACAAATTCAATTACTTCAGCTTCAAATTCAACAGCTGGAAGCCTTGAAAAAACAACAAGAAAAAGCAGCAGAAAAAGATCAAGCCATTGCTACGCCATCCAACACCACGGTCAATTCGTCAGAAGCTACATCGGACACCAAAGTTGGCACTACGATAGACAGTTATAGCTGATAAAACAGTAATCGAGCCGCTAATAAGGTAAAGATAAGGGCGGTGAGTGACTGCAAGATGCGCTGAGCTCGACTGGAAGCAATTAACCACCTACCCATACTGGCTGCAGTCAATGCCATAACGCTGAATATCATCAATGCAGTCAGCATAAATATCAGCCCTAAATAGACAATTTGCCACGATACAGATACGCCTGATGTATCAATAAATTGTGGTAAAAATGCCAGGAAAAAAAGCGCTACTTTAGGATTGCTGACATTCATTAAGAATCCGATTCTAAGCAAGCTGAGTGAAGTGTCTAATCTCTTTGTATCAGTCAAAGCTGTTATTACTGGTGTCCTGAATGCACGCCATGCTAGATAGAGCAAATAGCCAGCCCCAATGATTTTTAGCCATACAAATGTCATGGGTGAAGTGATTAACCAGGTAGCCAGGCCAAACACTACCGCCGCAATGTGAATAATCAAACCGCTGCATAAGCCCAGCGTGATGATGAGCCCAGTTCTGGCCCCGTATAATGCTGATTGTGAGATGACATAAAGATTATCCGGCCCAGGTGCAAGGGCCAGTACTATCGATGTCACTATAAACATCATCAAATTATCACTCATCAGCGTCATGATTACTTAGTACTGGAACTCAGATTTAACCAGCTAAATGAGGATTTTAAAAATGTCACTGCTTGCTCCTCAATCACTTCACCATGGGCCATGACAATTTTTTCTGGCTGCCAGTCAATAATTTGCTGCAGATGCTGGCGGGCAATTGGCTTCTTAAACGTTAATCGCCAGTCAATCGGCATCTTGCCGTTAGGGGCTAAAACACCGGCGATTTTAGCGAGCAAGCGCTTGATAGGAGTGAAAGAGTGTGCCTGAAAGTTGTCAATTAAATCGGTCACAATGAGTGTTCTGCTGCTGCGATGAAAAAACACACACTCCTGCATCACCTTTGAGCCTGTAAATAAGAGCTGTGATATGTCATCACGCCATGGTGGAACCCAATCAGCAGTAAGTACACCATTGAAGTGAATATCCGGGCGTTTCTGGCAGACTTGTTCTGTGCCAAATACTAAGGCTGATGGATAATGCTGTTGCCAGTCTTTTAAAAATAAATGATGTAATTTATTGGGTGCAACCAAATAACGTACTTCACCCAGTGCATCTATTTGTTTAGCTAAATCAGACGTGAATTGAATGGGACTATGCAACCATAGCGAACCATCTGCTAAGCGAATGACGACCATTCGCGTGGTGTATGGGAGGGTATAAAAGCGGACGCTATCACCATCAATGTAGCTTATATTCTTCCCCAGGCTGTGCATAATTACTCCATGGTTCAAGATGAACGATATCTATGTCATCGCTGATTTCTTCTCAACGTGTTAAGTTCTGATGTGACAGAATATCGCTATTGCGAATCAATTATAGCTGAGGATAAAGCGACCAATGACACTGCGATCAATTTTACGCAAATGGACAGAACGTTATTTCTCTGATGAAGAAGCCGTTATTCTGCTCATTGTTTTAGTGCTGGGCTTTGCTGTGGTTATCTGGTTGGGCGGGATGTTGGCGCCATTTTTTACGGCGTTGGTGATTGCTTTCCTGTTACAGGGGGTCGTGAATATGCTGACCCGCAGGCGTGTACCCAATATGGTGGCGGTAGCCATAGTCTTCCTCGGGTTTATCGGTTTGATGTTGGCTTTGGGCTTTTTATTAATGCCATTGTTGTGGAATCAGTTGGTTAACCTGGTGCAGGAAACGCCTAACATGTTGTCCAATGGTGAGGACTGGCTGGTCAACCTTCATTATCATTATCCTAATTTAATCAAACCTGATGAAATTCAAAGCTGGATTTCCAGCACCGCAAAACAATTCACGGTTTATGGGCAAAGGGCGGTGTCTTTGTCTATTGCTTCGCTGGGTAATGTGATTGGTTTGATTATCTATCTGGTATTAGTGCCTATTCTGGTTTTCTTTATGCTGAAAGATCGGGAAAAACTGGTTGGATTTGTACTGTCATTCATGCCGGAAAAACGTGGGCTGATGAACCGCATCTGGAGTGAAATGGATGATCAAATTGCTAATTATGTGCGTGGCAAAGTGGTCGAGATTGCGATTGTTGGTACGGTGAGTTATGCGACATTCTCATTCTTTGGCTTGCAATACACCGCACTGTTGGCTGTCTTGGTGGGCTTCTCTGTGTTAATTCCATTTATTGGTGCTGCTGTCGCTACATTACCTGTTGCAGCGGTAGCGGGATTTCAATTCGGGCTCACCGAACAGTTTGCTTATATATTGATTGCTTACGGTATTATTCAGGCGCTTGATGGCAATGTGTTAGTGCCGGTTTTATTTTCAGAAGCTGTCAATTTGCATCCTGTTTCTATCATTCTTGCCGTTTTGTTTTTTGGTGGAATATGGGGTGTGTGGGGTGTTTTCTTTGCCATTCCACTGGCAACATTATTAAAAGCCCTGATAACCGCCTGGCCAAGAAGCTTACATGAGACGCCCATACAGAAAAGCCCCTAAAGCTCGTCAAACCGGGCTTGTTGATGGTGAAAAATTGTCAGTAATTGCAGCAAAAACATCAGCGTTGGCTACAAAAGGGCATTTGACTGAGATGGATTTATCCAAAACGTAATCATCATATGCTTATCGTACAAACTTTCTTGACACAGTGGGATAAAAGTCAGCGCAGTGAAGCTGATAAACGACAGCGTTTGCATCAGCCTGACAGAGCCTTGGTGTGTCTTGCTTCAGCAAATACACTAGCGGATGAACGCATTGTGCTGGATATGCATGGTGAGCCTGAGCAGCATAAGCGTATTCAGTTTCATTTAGACACTGAGGATTTTTATATTGACCGCTTTCATTTTTCTCTGACTGAGCGGACATTGGCATATAAAACAGCACAGTCTGCACCCAGGCTGATTTCAGCATTGGAAGAGGGATGGGTGCAGTGTCGATATAATTGGCGTCGCCGAGTAGAACAAAGTGGCTATATCTATTGGCTTTATGAGGATGTTACGCTAAACGCCTGTTTTGTAGATAACTTTAGAGAAGATGTGTTTATGAGACAAGCAGCTGATCACGTCTTCACTGACTTAACATTACCTGCAGAATGAATTGAAGCCTTTAAAAAAGTTGTATATCAGCCTTACCCCACAACGTTGTCACTTGTTTTTCAAAACCTGTTTTATGGCTATTACTTAACATCAGTACCGAACCCAGATCAGATACTTCAGCGTGAAGATTGTCCATGGTTAATCGTCTATCGACCTCGCGGGCGACAGCCTCTTCCGTGCTGATGATGGTGATATTCGGTCCGGCAACCTGTTGTATAACGGCTTTGAGATGAGTGAAATGCGTACAACCAAGGATAAGCGTATCGGCACCTTTATCCAGTAATGGCTGTATATAACGCTGAATGGTGTTGTATGTGTCCTTATAACTTAACGCTAATGTTTCTACTAAAATCACCAGATCAGGGCAGGGTTGTATTTCAATCCGAGCACCCATAGCGACGCGCTCAGCTAAATCATGAAATGACTGGCTGGTGAGTGTTTTTGCCGTGGCTAACACACCGATGACGCCCGTTTTTGTATTCAATGCAGCCGGGCGTAACCCTGGCTCCACGCCGATAAACGGCAATGAATAACGTTCCCGAAGAGTTTTAATACTGACCAGTGTCGCCGTATTACAAGCGACTACAATGGCCTTGACTTGCCGACTGAGTAACTCTTCGGTAATCGTGACGGAACGCTCGAGGATGTAGGCTTCGCTTTTTTCACCGTAGGGTGCATGCAGCGTATCAGCCAAATAGATGAGATGCTCGTTAGGCATGCGTTCTCTAATCTGTTTGGCAATAGGCAAGCCGCCGATACCAGAGTCAAATATACCAATCGGTCTTGCGTCAGCCATGATGAGTTCTGTTTATTATAGAGAATAAAAAATCGACGATTGTACTTGATCTATTCGTAGATGGTGTTAATGGTTAGCGTTGCAGAGCCACAAATTCACCCTGAAACAAACCCACACGGTCAGTCTCAAGTCTTAGTGTCGATACCACAGTAATTCGTGCTTTTCCCATTCTTGCAAAAGTACGTAAAAACTTTTCCCAGTTTTCAGTGATGGGTATGTACGCAGTCGCAGTAAACTCGCCCGTTATTGGCTTTTCATATTCCATCGAGTTTCGTTGAATGACTAGTGTGCAGTCCAAATCGGCGTTATGGAGTCGTGTATTTAACAGTGACCATGCAGATAAGATGGCTAATGTTGAGGCACTGCCACCGAATACGGTTTCATGGTAGTTAATATTGGGCGTCAGGGGGGCTTGGAGTGTGACATGGTCATCTGCCAAGCTTGTGACAGAAACCTGCATGGCTGCTGATAAAGGAATGTGTTGATACAGGTACTGCTGTAGTTGTTCAGGTGTCATCGTTTCACTGCCCAGATGGATTGTCAGAATAATAACGTCTTCTCACTAGTTGAAAAAGTCTTTACGCTATCCCTCATATTCAGCAGCCAGTTGAGAAGGTTCACATCACAATGAAAACATCTCTGCAAAGAACACGATGGTCAATTTCTGGCGTATTGCTGCTACTTGCGTTTTATACTGGCGTTGCTTTTGCAGACGACGTTCAGGATGGCATTGCGGCATATAAAAACAGAGATTTTCATACTGCTTATCAAGCATGGCATAAAGCGGCAGAGCAGAATATCGCTGAGGCGCAATGGATGTTAGGTATTATGTTATTAAACGGCCAGGGAGTGAAACAAGACAATGCCGCTGCCTATTCCTGGTTAACCCTAGCCAGTGAAAAGAAACATAAACAAGCCTCCATTGATCGACTAGCAATACGAAACCGATTAACGGTTGAAGAGCTAGCCAAAGCAGATATGTTGACGGCGGCATTCAGAGACAAACAAACCTCAAAAACAGTCATAAAACAGCAAAAAGAACAAGCCTTTCAATGGTTTGAAAAAGCCGCCAGAAAAGGCGATGCTCATGCGCAATACCAACTGGGTGAAATGCTACTAAGTGGCGATGGTGTCAGGCAGGATAACGTTACTGCCTATTCCTGGTTTAGCTTGGCGAGTCAACAAAACCACCCACAGGCTATTGTGAAACAAGCACAACTGAAAGATGATCTAAGCGCTAGCCAGATCGAAAAAGCGAATGCTTTGATGTTAACTAACCGTGACAATCATTCGATTAACGATGCGCCACCGGGATTACCTGAAATCACAGAAAAATCTGACATTAAGGTCGTTCAGCCAACGGCAGAAGTAATGGCACGATCTACTGTTCAAACAGCGCCTGACAAATTAACGACGCTCACAACCGAAAAGCCCGAAAAGACTCATAAAGTTAAAGCCGAACAAAAGGTGTCTGATGACAAACCGCAAGCAGTGACTGTTTATCGTGTGCAGGTAGGGGCATTTAAGTCTAGAGAACAGGTTAATATCGCCTTGGCCCAACTAACAAACAAAGCTGCTTTGAGAGGGCAAACATACCAAACCACCATTACCGAACCCGTTGAAGATACTGTTAAGCCAGATTTTTATCGTCTACAACTGGGTAATTTTGCAGCTAAGCCTGAGGCAAAAAAACTATGCCTGTTTCTTAAGCAGAACAAGCAGCCTTGTTTTGTTGTTTCCAGTCAATCAGATAAATAAAGATGATTTATTTAACTTTGCCAGATTTCATAGTGGATTAATTTTTTGATTTCTTGGTAGAGAGGAGACATAAAATACTCAGGACCACCAATAAAATTGCCATCAACAATCAAGCCTGTTCTTTCTAGTCGATGCAGCAAAGCCGCTGTATAAACAGCAGAAATATTATAGCGTTGGCATATACGTTTTTTTGCTTTTTGATTACGCTCAAGAACAATGGTTGATTCTTCTTGAGCTTCTTCGATGCTTAGCTCTTCACTTAGAATGAATAGGATTTCTATTTCGCGAATAGATAAGTCAGAAATGATAGTAAGAGTCTCTTCATACAACGTGGGTGTATTTCGAATTACTTGAGTTTCGATGCCATTAATAAACAAGTTCTCTAAAATAGCTACCTTTTCTTTTGAAATAGCTTTATCAATAGCATCAATGGTTTTAATGAAACAAGCAATAAAATCGTCTGATTGGAGTTCATTATCAGTTAAATTTATTTCACCTGTCTCTAATCGTTTAATTAATTTATCAAACTTATTGTTTCTATAAGTTTTTATTACTTTGTCTAGAGCCGTTCTAAGTGCTACTTTTCCGATGCCTGTACTCAATGAATCCATTTTTCATGCCTTTGTTGTGTATGGCTTATTAGGTTACTTATTCTTGAAACAACCTTTTCAGAAGAACATACAACGCGCCCGTGCCGCCATCGTCGATAGTTGCACTACAGAACGCAAGCACAATCTCACTTTGGCGCAGCCAATGATTCAGTTTGCTTTTTAAGACGGGTTTATTATCACGCGAACCCCAGCCTTTTCCGTGGATGATGCGTACACAGCGGATTTGTTGTCGCTGGCAAAACTCCAGAAACTCAGACAATGATGGTTCGGCTTTGGCAATGGTCATGCCATGTAAATCTAACTCTGCTTCGATATGGACTTTGCCATTACGAAGCTTACTAAACAGTTTGTGTTGAATTCCTGGACCACGGTATTCAAGATATTCTTCATTACCAACCGTCTCTGGAGAAAACATATCTGAGAAGGTTTCTCCCTGATATTCATCATCCATGATTTTTTGGCGAATGGCTTTAGCAACCGGTTTCGGTTTGTTATGAATCAGACGGTTTTGGCGTATACGGATGGCATCGCGCATTTCCTCTCGGAATAATGCAAATTCATCTTCTTCAGAGTCGTCTTTTTTATTAGCCATGAACCTGATGCTGCCTGCGTGTTTGGAGAAAAAATAGTAGACCATTGTGCCAGATGAGGCTTGTGTAAAAAATCCTTTTTGATTTACCATGCGAAGCACTTGTCGGGGTGCCCGACCGGAATAATCCGGAAAGGCTGAGATGAAACCCGTTGAACCTGAAGAGGCTAGAACCTCCGTAGGAAACAAGCAGGACACCTGTTTTGCACTCGAGATCCATTTTCGTTTGGTGTCTGTTTTCTTGTTCGCTTTCGCGCAACGATCTCATCTTCCCCGTCGTGGTTTTCATTTAGGGGAAGAAACGTGTCTACACAATCCAATAAAGTTATTAACATTAAAGACCGTAGCGGCATTACGACTGAGCCTTTGGCGGGGAGTGAGAAGTTTTACATCAAAGGTAGTCGCGACGACTTACTAGTGCCATTTCGTCAGATTCATTTGACTGATACACCAAATGCCAATCCTGAATTGGCGGCTATTCCCAACGAGCCTGTTGTCGTATATGACACATCAGGTTTATACACCGATCCCAAAGCAACCATTGATATTGAAAAAGGATTGCCACTCATTCGCCAAACGTGGATTGATGAGCGTGATGATACTGAACAATTAGCCGAGTTCAGTTCAGCCTACACACGTGAGCAAGATGCTCAGGACTTTGATATTCCTTTGTTCGATCATCGTCGCTTACCACGCAAAGCGAAAGCCGGTAAAAACGTCAGCCAAATGCACTATGCACGCCAAGGTATTATCACACCAGAAATGGAATACATTGCTATTCGTGAAAGTATGGGACGTGAAGCGTTAGCCCAGCGTGGTGAGTTACCTGAGAATATGGAACACTACATTACGGCAGAGTTTGTCCGTAAAGAAGTGGCAGAAGGTCGCGCCATTATCCCAGCCAATATCAATCACCCTGAAACCGAACCGATGATCATCGGCCGTAATTTTCTGGTAAAAATAAATGCCAATATTGGTAACTCAGCGACTACCTCCTCAATTGAGGAAGAAGTCGAAAAAATGGTGTGGAGCACCCGCTGGGGTGGTGACACCATTATGGATTTATCGACAGGTAAACATATCCATCAAACCCGTGAGTGGATCATCCGTAACTCACCTGTGCCAGTAGGAACTGTGCCGATTTACCAAGCACTGGAAAAGGTTAATGGCGTGGCTGAAGATCTGACTTGGGAAGTGTTCAGAGATACTTTGATTGAACAAGCTGAGCAGGGCGTCGATTATTTCACGATCCATGCGGGTGTTCGCTTGTCTCATATTCCTCTGACCGTCAATCGCACAACAGGTATCGTTTCACGTGGTGGTTCGATTATGGCAGCGTGGTGTCTGGCTCACCATGAGGAGAGCTTCCTCTACACGCATTTCGAAGATATCTGCGAAATCATGAAAGCCTATGACGTGTCATTTTCATTAGGGGATGGTTTACGTCCCGGTTCTCAGGCTGATGCGAATGATGAAGCCCAGCTGGCGGAATTAAAAACCTTAGGTGAATTGACCACGATTGCCTGGAAGCATGATGTGCAAGTCATGATCGAAGGTCCGGGTCATGTTCCGATGCATAAGATCAAAGAAAATATGGATCTGCAATTGGAGTGGTGTCATGAAGCACCGTTCTACACCTTGGGTCCACTGGTGACCGATATTGCACCTGGTTATGACCATATTACTTCTGGTATCGGTGCAGCCATGATTGGCTGGTTTGGCACGGCGATGCTGTGTTATGTCACGCCAAAAGAGCATCTCGGTCTGCCAAATAAAGATGACGTCAAAACCGGCATCATTACCTACAAAATTGCAGCCCATGCAGCGGATTTAGGTAAAGGTCATCCGGGTGCACAAATCCGTGATGACGCGATATCAAAAGCCCGTTTTGAATTCCGTTGGGAAGATCAATTTAATTTGGGTCTGGATCCGGATACAGCACGTGAATATCACGATGAAACTTTGCCACAACCTAAAGCAAAAGTGGCTCACTTTTGTTCAATGTGTGGTCCGAAGTTTTGTTCAATGAAAATTTCACATGACGTGAAAGCGGCCTTTGCTGAGAAATCTCAGGAATTCAAGGAAGGCGGCAGCAAAATTTATCGCCAGGTTTGATGAGCCATTATCTCATCATCGGTAGTGGCCTGATCGGACGCCTGACAGCTTGGCGTCTGATTCGGGCAGGCTATCAAGTGACATTGTTATCGAAAGACGACAAAACCGGTAGCGATAGTGCTGGTTTTGTCGCCGCTTCGATGGTTGCACCATTAACTGAAGCGGTGACAGCTGAACCCTTAGTGAAAACGATTGGTATGCGTTCTTATCAGCTATGGCCTAAATGGCTCAGCGAGTTAGAAGCCCGGGTGTTTTATCAGAATGAAGGCACTTTAGTCGTAGCACATCAGGGTGATAAAGCCGAAATGGAACGGTTTGATAGACGGGCCAAACATGTGCTGGCAGACAGTGATTATGTTCAGCTGGATAAAGCGGCACTGAGTTTGCGCGAGCCAGAATTAGCTGAACGCTTCGATCAAGCCATGTGGTTTGAAAAAGAGTCATGCATTGATAATCGCCAGCTTTATCAGCAATTGACTTCGTTCCTTGAGTTGCATGCCCAGTGGGTGATAACGGATGAGATCGGTGAGTTGAATTCGACCGAGATCGAAAAGCTCACACAACGTTATCTGCAGTGTTCAGCAGAAAGCTTTGATGCTGTGCTGGATTGTCGTGGCAACGGTGGCAAAGCAAATTTAGCCGAATTACGCAGTGTGCGAGGCGAAGTGATTCGTGTATCAGCGCCTGAAGTGAACTTCAAACACGCGATACGATTGATGCATCCACGTTACCCGTTTTACTTGGCGCCACGTCCAAATAACGAGTATGTACTGGGTGCCACTGTGATAGAAAGTGATGATCGCTCTCAGCTAACCGTCAGAAGTGGTTTGGAGTTAATGTCGGCCTTGTACAGCTTGCATAAAGGCTTTGCTGAAGCACGCATTCTGGAAATGGCTGCACATTGTCGACCTGGCCTTCCCGATAATCTTCCCACGATAAGACGAACCGACTGGGGTTACGTTATCAATGGTTTTTATCGACATGGCTATTTGTTTGCTCCGGCCGTTATTGATGATTTATGTCATTTGTTAGCACGGCAAAGTGGGCAAATACAATTTGGAGCGTTGTATGACGTCTAATGTAATCGTACAGATTCAATTCAATGGTGAGTTACTGGATATCGATGCAGAACACACCGTGGCACAGTTTGTTGAAAGTCAACAAGTGCAGGGCCGTTTTGTGATTGTTATTAATGATGAACTGCTACCTAAATCTCGCTGGCAGGATGTAGTGATTCATGATGGAGATCGTATTGATATTGTGTCTCCAATAAGTGGAGGTTGAGATGAAAGCATCTGATTGGCAAGTCTATGGACAAACACTCAGTAGTCGATTATTTATTGGCACAGCGTTATATCCATCACCAAAAGTGATGATCGATGCCATTAAAGCATCTCAGGCGGAAGTCATTACCGTCTCACTGCGTCGGCAGACATCAGCAGATAAACAAAGTGGTGATCAGTTCTGGCAGATGATTGAACAGCTCAACTGCCATCTTTTACCTAATACGGCAGGTTGTTATAGCGTCAAAGAAGCCGTTAACACCGCACATATGGCCAGAGAGTTATTTGATACCGACTGGGTTAAGCTTGAAGTGTTGGGTGATAGTTATAACCTGCAACCTGATCCCTTTGCCTTAGTTGAAGCGACCAAAATACTGATAGAAGATGGATTTAAGGTGTTTCCATACTGCACGGATGATCTGGTGTTATGTCAGAAACTGGCAGAGTTGGGTTGTGAAGTATTAATGCCTTGGGGCGCGCCTATCGGCACCGGTCAGGGATTACTCAATCCTTATGCCTTAAAGACATTACGTGAACGTTTGCCAGAAATGACTTTATTAGTTGATGCGGGCATTGGTAAACCTTCTGACGCGGTTCAAGCTCTTGAGCTAGGCTACGATGGCATTCTGTTAAATACAGCGATTGCAGAAGCGCTTGAGCCAGAGACAATGGCTCATGCCTTTGCTGATGCCATCAATGCCGGTCGTTTGGCTTATGAAGCCGGTGTTATGCCTAAACGCGACAATGCCAAACCTAGCACACCCACCTTAGATCAGCCCATTTGGCAACAACATGCCTAAGTATCGGCCGGCAAATAAGGTGATGCCAGCAATACAGAGTGCTTATTTCAAAGCGCGCTCTAAAGAATTATTCACATGAGGTAATACGTGGACGCCACACAGAATCAAAAACCGGCTGTTTTACTGATTGGAGGATTGGATCCCCAAGGTTGTGCTGGCATGTCGGCAGATATCATGACGGTTCTGAATCATGGTTGCCATCCACTCTCATTAATTACTGGCTTAACAGAACAAAGTGCAGAAGGATTAACAGAGTTTGGCCTAGTCAGTCCTGCTAAAGTGAAAGCACAGTTTGAAAATTGTCAGGCAGACTTTGATATTAAAGCGATAAAGATAGGTCTAATTCCACATCTTGAGATAGCTAAATGTATCAAAGATATTCTGAATAAATTTAACGGTCCGGTTATTTTTGATCCCGTACTTGGGAGTACCAGTGGTGGCATGACTGTACCGGAGGATGTCAAAAATTACATCTATAAAGAGATTTTGCCTCTGGTGACGGTGGTGACCCCCAACTTGCCTGAGCTCTATGCGCTCACAAAGCCTGATATCAGTGTAGAGATGGGTGCACAACTACTGCGTCAAGAAGGTGTTGATGTCTGTTTAGTTAAAGGTGGGCATAGCGACAATGCTTTGGCCATAGATTTCGTTTCTTCTACATTAGCTGATTTTTATCTCTATAACGAAAAAACAGCTGTTCAGGTAAGAGGAACAGGATGCGTTATGGCTTCATCTCTGGCTTCACATTTAGCATCAGGACAAGATATACGAGATGCTATGGTATTAGCCAAAGCCTATGTCGCACGTGGCATAAGGCTTTCACACAAAGTGGGGCCATACCAGCTTATTCATCATAGCCAGCAAGATATCGCGTTAGTTGATTTTCCCAAATTGTGTTATCAGCCTGAGTTGATTGGTCAAACATTGGAATTTCCAACTTGTCCTGAGCTTGGTATTTATCCGGTCGTGGAGAGTGCTGATTGGGTTAAAAAGCTGGTTGATGAAGGTATCAAAACGATACAGTTAAGAGTGAAAGAGGCTGATCAAGACTTAATACAGCAGCATCTGCAGTCAGCCATGAGTACGGTAGCAAACAAACCTGTTCATTTTTTCGTCAACGATCACTGGGAAATGGCGATTGAAGCTGGCGCTTATGGTGTTCACCTTGGTCAGGAAGACCTGCATGATGCGAATATAAAGCAGATTTCAGAGGCTGGTTTGAGATTAGGTGTCTCTACTCATTCATATTGGGAGCTTGCCAGAGCGCTGGCGGTGAATCCAAGTTATATTGCTTTAGGTCCCATCTATGAAACGACCAGCAAACAAATGCCTTTCTCGCCACAGGGTATTGAGCGTCTGCAGCAGTGGGTTGATTTATTGAACGGGCATTATCCCATCGTGGCTATTGGTGGCATTAATGTTGAAAGAGCTGAGCAGCTCAGAAAAACTGGGGTAGGCTCAGTGGCCATGATTACAGCCATCACAAAAGCAAATGACTATCAACACGTAACCCAGCAATTGTTAGCAATGTGGCAATAATCATCACTTGTCTAGATTGGGGTTAACCTCACCCCATTGTGGCCCTATATTGAGTTTGTGTTGCTGGCTATAACGATAGTCCTGGTACTGAATGGGTTTATCGTTATCTGACTGAGCTTCATTATTATCTGTGAATGAAGGTGCCGCCGGTGCCACATAATTGCTTGCTGTTAGATCTTCATTTTTCAGCGATTTATTTTCATTTGATAATTCTTGTATCTGCCTGATCAGTTCTTGATTAGTCGACTGCTGCTTATTGAGCTGTTGTTGTAATGCCATCACTTCTTTCAGCAATTTGTCAGGTGAACTACCGTCAATATTGGCGTCTGTGGAATCCGTTGTGATGGATGGTAATGTGTCCGCTTCATTATTTTGCTGGTTGGCCATTTCGCTTGAAGCAGTATTTTCGTTCAAAGGGGGCTCATCACCAGGCATGGGGTCAATAAGGTTTTCTGTTGGGATGACGTTGCCATTTTCATCCGTTTGTTTTTTTACCACTGTCGGTAAGACCACACCTTCTTCTTCGTCATCTTCTAGATTGATATCCACTTCAGGTAAGACAGCGCTTTGTTCATCTGCTGATGAGAGGTTATCCGTATCTTCATTGTCTGAATCCGTGGGAGCATCCAGCAAAATAGGTTCTGCTTCTTCCTCTGTATCTGAAGAATCCATCAGAAAAAATAGGGCTAAGCCTGTGATAAGCAAGAGGGCAGCTACACCGAGCCCTATTTTTATTAACAGTGATTTTGATAAGCCAAATAACAATGGCTTATCTTTGCTGTTGGCTTTGGCTGTATTGTTATCTTCAGGATCCACCTCTCGCTCAGGTGTGTCGTCTGATGTGGGAGGTGTCTCTGTTTCTTCTTCAAGAATGTCGTTATTGTCTTCAGCCATGGTATAACTTTACCCTTACTTCAACTCAGTGTTCCTAGTTGATATATCGGCCTGAAAGCTGAATTCTTTTGTTATGTTGGTAAACGATTTTCATCAAGACTACCATCAACTTCTGGTGCACTCATTTCTGCTGGCGTCAGATCAGTTTCATCTTGCACTAAGGCCACAATAGTCCACCCCATTTCAGGCTGTAATGATTCTGCTGCGGTGAAAAATCGCAGACGTTTCCGAGGATTGAAGGCAAATAACGGTGTCACACGACGACCATGCTCACGCAAGTAATCAGCGAAACTGAAGTTTTCAGTTAATTTAGTTTGTTTGATTTTGGCACCTTGGGAAATCAGGCTGGCCATTTTGGCATAAGTGATTTCACTGCCAAACAAGACATGAGAGTCATGACTTATTGCTTTTCGTGATTTAACAACACTGCGTTCCTTATCTTTTTCTTTATCCGTTGATAGAAAGTAAACGCGGTTGCTGCCGAATTCTGACTTATAACGCATACAGGCTAAAGCGTTGAGTTCACTTTGTGGTGTCAGGGCAAGTATCTGGCCAAGACCAATCAGATCCAAGTGTCGATCGGCATGTTCAGAAACGGCATTACCGTAGTAGGTATCCATGCCTTTCATTCGAGCCTCTTTGACATTACTCCAGCTACCATCAGTAAGACGAGTTCTGAAGCCGTTATCGTTGAGTGCCTGTGCCACCACACGCGCGACAGAGTTGGCACCCACAATCAGGAAACCACTATCTTCTGGCTCTGCCACACCGAGACGTTTTGCAATAAATTTAGCTGTGGCACCTTGCACCAGAACTGTACCGATAATGATGGCAAACGATAAGGGTACTAACAGGTCGGCTTTTTCGTAACCGATATCTTGTAAACGCAGAGCAAATAATGCCGTAACGGCTGCAGCTACAATACCGCGCGGTCCAATCCAGCTAATCATCGCTTTCTCTTGCCAAGTTAAGTCTGAGCCGATGGAACAGACAAACACTTTGACGGGACGCACAACAAACTGAATAAATAAAAATAAAATAACCGCGCCCAGACCCAGTTGAGTGAATGAGTCCAGATTAAGGCGTGCAGCCAGCAGAATAAATAAGCCTGAAATCAGGAAAATACTCAGATCTTCTTTGAAGTCTAAGATATTTTCTACCTGAACATTTTTCATATTGGCTAACCAGATACCCAGCACGGTAACCGTCAGCAAGCCTGATTCTTCAGAGATTTCGTTGGACACAGCAAAGGTACCAAATACCAGCGCCAGGGCTGCCACATTATGCAGATACTCAGGTAATAGATGACGGCGTAGTAACAGGCCAAAACTGTAACCAGCGATAGCACCAATGCTGAGGCCCACTACAATCGTTTTAGCAAACATGTAAAGGGTATGTCCGACTTCGGCATGCCCCTGAAGCTGGATAGATAAGAGTACTTCAAATACTAAAACGGCCAGAATCGCACCTAATGGATCGATAACAATACCTTCCCAACGTAAAATATTAGAGATTTTGGCATTGGGACGCACAGTCCTGAGCATAGGGACGATAACAGTCGGACCGGTCACGACCATAATGGCACCGAATAAAATAGCCAGCGCCCAGGGGAAATCTAATAAAAGATGGGTCGCGATCGCGATGGCAGACCAGGTGATCATCACACCCAGCGTCAAAATATTGCGGACGACTTTTTGAAGTCCTCGAATTTCTTCAAACTTGAGGGTCAGGCTTCCTTCGAACAGGATGACAGCCACAGCAAGTGAGACAGTAGGGAAGAGCAGGTCACCGAATAACGCCTCGGGGTCCAACCAACCTGTCACAGGCCCCAGAACAATACCCGCGATCAGTAACAGGACGATGGCAGGCAGTTTTATCCACCAAGCTAGCCATTGACATACAATGGCGATAATTCCAATGACTGACAGTGCCATGACTGCTTCGTGATTCATTCTCTTCCTTTAGCTCACTGGAGCACGATTAAACGGAATGTAATGGTGACACTAATTGGCTTCGCCGAAAAGCCTTTTACCGGATTAATTCGATTTCAGCGCGACGATTATAAGCACGCCCTTTAGCGGTTTTATTCGTAGCTGCGGGATCATGATCGACAAACGACCGCATGATAATTTTTTCTGCCGGTATCTCATATTGGCCGACAAAAAAGTCTCGTATGGTTTTTGCTCTTGCCTCTGAAAGTGGGACATTTAAACGTTTGCGACCAAAACTGTCAGTGTGACTGGTGATGATGATTTGACTGACACTGTCATCCACTTTTACGTACTCTGCTACACGAGTAAGCGCTTGAAGTGAGGCTTTATCCAAATTGGCCTTTTCCGACTCAAAATAAACAGTCAGTTTTCTTACCTCAGAAAAACTATCTGGGTAGAGGTTGTTTAAGCACTGCTGAAACGCTGGCAATGAGTCACTGAACTTAATGGTGGATAACTTTACAGTGATGTCATCAGCGTATGCTTGAGAACGGTAACGAATGATAGGGAAGCGGCCATCCTGCATTTTTACGAGTGCTTGTTGTGCCAGGGGGCCTTCAATTTGGAATTGTCTTTGTCCTGAAGAGGTGGGTATACGCTTTAAAGTGTCAAACTCCTCAGTGTTCTGCCACGGCGCTGCAGACATTTCAAATAACACATGACTGTTTTCAGCAGGTTGATTATCGGTATCAAACGTCAGTTGTAAAGGTTGTCCATTTCGTCTATAAAAACCGGCTTTGCCAAAACTGGGAATGGTTTGCATTAATGAACACTCAAGCGGTGATTCAATGACTTGCCAATTTGTATCGGTAACGGGGGCCTGAAATTCTTCAGCAAATAAAGGTGACGAGACTAAGAGTGCGGCGATAAAGAGTTTCAACATAATCTTAATAGCTTATTAGAGTGTGGATAGGGTATGGGGCTAGAACATCACGACCATGCAAAAAACCAAGCTCCATGACAAAGGCACAGGCAACCACCTCGCCCCCTAAGTTTTGTATAAGTTCACAGCTGGCTCGTGCCGTACCCCCTGTGGCCAGGACATCATCTATGACTAGTATTTTATCGCCAGCTTTAATTGCGTCGATATGTGCTTCCAGAGCAGCTGAACCATATTCAAGATCATAGTCGATACGTTGAACATCGTAAGGTAATTTACCTGGCTTACGCAGTGGAATAAATCCAACACCCAATTCCCATGCTGCTAATGAACCAAAAATAAAGCCTCTTGCTTCCATTCCTGCGACAGCGGTTATCGCCTTTCCCTTGTATGGTTGAATTAATGCTGCTACACATTCTCTCAACAAGATGGGGTCCTGTACCAGAGGGGTGATGTCTTTGAACACGATGCCTGGTGAAGGAAAGTCATTAACATCTCTGATTTTAGCTTTTAGCTTTTCCATAATAATCTCATTGAGCGAAAAGGTGATTAGCGTCTATTATATCGGCAGTCATTGCCCGGTTTTTAATGACACAACAAATTAACCCAAAAGGAAGTATGTTGACTTTACACTCACGATTGATTTTTTCTGTTTTTATTATGTTGTCATCACTGTTTTTAAGCTCGTGCTTTAGCTGGGGTGGTGAAGAAAAAGATGTCGACATGACACCGCGATATTATGCACTGGACGTAGACCGCACAGATATAGCCTCTGACTTCCCAGCAGAGCGTGTATTACTGCTGAAGCCAGTCCGTGTTGTACCTCATTTCAGAAGTAAAACCTTAATCTTTCGAATCGGTGAAAATGAATATAAAGCTATTGAGCCTCATCAGTTTCTGGTTGACCCTGAGGTGATGTTCACCAATATCGTTAAACGCTGGTTACAAAAAAGTGGTCAATTCAGTCATGTGGTTACAGATGATTCTATACCCGCGGATTTTGTGATGGATGCCGCGGTCACGGCTTTTTACGGCGAAAAACGTCCTGCCTATTCTCCACAATCAGTCATTGAAATGCAGTTCTTTATGTCACCTGCCGACAACCCGGAAAAATTGTTATTTCAGACAGGGTTACGCGTGGATGTCGACATTGAACAAGCCACCCCGAGTCATGTTGTTACTGGCTGGAAACAAGGAACCGAAGAACTTCTAACGACTTTAGAGCAGGATTTAAGCGCATATTTTTCAAAAGTAGATGCTAGGTAGCATCTTGACTTTAGCGTGCAGGATATAGGCTTTAGTGGTAGGATAAGAGGTTTGGTGGTTTAGACACGTTTACCCGGATTCTGGCGTGAGTGTGTTTTCCAGAGCACGACGAAGAAGTTGGTGTTTTTCTCAACGTTGTGGCTGGAATTCTTTCGACTGGTTTCCTCTTCTGAAGCTGGTTGGTAAACCATACTATGTAGAACTGGCTACGCTACAAATGTGTTCAGAATAATCATACTGAGCAACAGCATTTGTAGCCTTATGCTTTATTTGGACGGTTAATAAATGAGTGAAATTGCCTTAGAACTGGATTCGATAGGTATCGAAACCGAGATGAAGCAGTCGTACCTTGACTACGCGATGAGCGTTATCGTGGGACGTGCGCTACCGGATGTTCGTGATGGATTAAAACCTGTTCATCGTCGTGTTCTCTACGCGATGAGAGAACTGGGTAATAGCTGGAACAGCCCATATAAAAAGTCTGCCCGTATTGTCGGTGATGTTATCGGTAAATATCATCCTCATGGTGATACGGCTGTTTATGACACTATGGTGCGTATGGCTCAGCCATTTTCCATGCGATACATGCTGGTCGATGGGCAAGGTAACTTTGGTTCAGTGGATGGAGACCCTCCGGCAGCGATGCGTTATACCGAAGTACGCATGGCAAAAATTGCTCATGAAATGCTGGCCGACCTTGAAAAAGAAACCGTTGACTTTGTTCCCAACTATGACGAGTCAGAGTCAGAGCCTGCGGTACTACCAACAAAAATTCCAGCACTTCTGGTCAACGGTTCTTCTGGTATTGCGGTGGGTATGGCAACCAATATTCCGCCTCACAATCTCACAGAAATTCTGAATGCCTGTATTGCCATTATCGATAATCCAGATGTCACAACACATGAGTTAATGGAATATGTGCCGGGGCCTGATTTCCCGACTTCGGGCATCATTAATGGGGCTCGTGGTATTGCTGAAGCGTATCAAACTGGTCGTGGCCGAGTACACATTCGTGCGCGTGCTGACATTGAGACCAATGAGGCTTCAGGTCAACAGAGTATTGTTGTTAAAGAACTGCCTTACCAGGTCAACAAAGCCCGATTATTAGAAAAAATCGCCGAGCTTGTTAAAGATAAAAAAATTGAAGGGATCTCAGCATTGCGCGATGAGTCTGACAAAGACGGTATGCGCATGGTGATTGTCCTTAAGCGTGGTGAAGTCCCTGAGGTCATCCTCAACAATTTGTATCAGCAGACACAGATGCAAACTGTATTCGGCATCAACATGGTTGCGATTGTCGATGGACAGCCTCGTACGCTTAACCTGAAAGAAATTCTGGATGCCTTCATTCGCCACCGTCGTGAAGTCGTGACACGTCGCTCGATTTATGATCTCAGAAAAGCGCGTGAGCGTGCACACGTATTAGAAGGTCTGGCAACCGCATTAGCCAATATTGATGAAGTTATCGAGCTTATTAAAGCTTCTCCCAACCCTGCTGAAGCAAAAGAAGCTCTGTTAGCAAAAGGATGGGCTTCAGGCATGATTCTGGAGATGTTAGGTGCTGCTGGCGCAGAAGCTTCTCGTCCAGAGGATCTGGCTGAACAATACGGCCTGGTGAACAATCTCTATCACCTATCGCCAGTCCAGGCACAAGCTATTTTGGATATGCGCTTGCACCGCCTAACAGGTCTGGAACAAGATAAGATTCTGCAAGAGTACCGAGAAGTTCTGGAGGTCATTGCAGAGTTGTTAGCTATTTTGAGTGATCCGGATAATTTGATGGCGGTGATTCGCGAAGAGTTAGTTGCTATTAATGCGGAATATGGTGATGAGCGTCGTACAGAAATTCTGGCCAATCATCTTGATCTAACGCTTGAAGATTTAATCACCGAAGAGGAAATGGTGGTCACACTGTCGCACGCTGGTTATGCCAAAACCCAACAGCTTGATACGTATCAGGCACAAAAGCGTGGTGGTAAAGGTAAAGCGGCGACTGCCATGAAAGATGAAGATTTCATTGAGCATTTGTTTATTGCCAATACACATGACACGCTTTTATGTTTCTCCAGCGCCGGTAAAGTGTATTGGAAAAAAGTCTATGAACTGCCACAAGGAAGCCGCGCTTCACGGGGTAAACCCATCATTAACTTATTACCGTTAGAAGAAGGTGAAAAGATTAATGCTGTTCTACCTATTCGTGAGTTTGAAGCGGATAAGTTTATTTTCATGGCGACAGCATCAGGTACGGTTAAGAAAACACCTCTGGTAGATTATTCACGCCCGCGTGCAAACGGCATTATTGCCGTAGATCTGAAAGAAGACGACCAGTTGATCGATGTGGCTGTCACTAATGGACATTCTGATGTGATGTTATTTAGTAATACCGGTAAGGTTATCCGGTTTGCTGAAACAGATGTCCGCTCAATGGGACGTGTTTCTCGTGGTGTACGTGGTATGCGTATCGGCGATGATGAGAAAATTATTTCTCTGATTATTGCTGAAGAAGACGGTGCGATTCTAACAGCGACCGAATTTGGTTACGGTAAACGCACTAATCTGGCTGAATATCGTGTACAAGGCCGTGGTGGACAAGGCATCATTTCAATTCAGACATCTGAACGAAATGGCTGTGTGGTCGGGGCTGTACAGGTCTGTGATGAACATCAAATCATGTTAATCACTAATGGTGGCACTTTGGTTAGAACACCGGTGAAAGATGTGTCTTTGGTCGGACGAAACACGCAAGGTGTTCGATTAATTAATCTCAGCAATGGTGAAAAACTCGTCGGTTTGGAACGCGTTATTGAAGATGAAGACCCAGATGTCGATTTAGCGATCGACGATGCGGATGATACTGACGAAACAACAGAAGAATAAATTTGAGAGCTTATAATTTTAGTGCTGGCCCTGCGATGTTGCCTGATGCCGTCATGGAACGGGCTCAGCAGGAAATGCTGGATTGGAATGGAACAGGTATGTCTGTGATGGAGATGAGCCATCGCGGACCAGAATACACTCGCATTGCTGAGCAAGCTGAAACTGATCTTCGTGAATTAATGGGCATTTCTGATGACTACGCTGTGTTGTTTTTACAGGGCGGAGCATCGCTACAGTTTCCCATGATTCCAATGAATCTGTTGCGTGGAAAAAAAACAGCGGACTATTTCAATACTGGAGCGTGGTCTACCAAAGCAATCGCTGAGGCTAGACAGTTTTGTGATGTGAATATTGTTACAGATTCAACAGCTAACCATTTCACCACAATTGCCAACCCAAGCGAGTGGTCTCTGTCAGATCAGGCTGCGTATGTTCATTACACACCTAATGAAACCATACATGGACTTGAGTTTGCGGAGATTCCTGATGTTGGAGATGTGCCGTTAGTCGCTGACTTGTCATCGACCATTTTGTCGCGTCCGATTGATGTGTCGCAATTCGGTATGATCTACGCAGGCGCACAGAAAAACATTGGTCCCGCTGGTTTGTGCATTGTCATTATTCGCAAGGATTTACTGGGTGATGTATTGCCTGGTACACCGACCATGCTCAACTACAAAACCCATGCCGATAACGGATCAATGTTTAACACACCAGCCACATATAGCTGGTATTTAGCTGGTTTAGTTTTTGACTGGTTGAAGCAGCAGGGTGGATTAGAGGCAATGGCTGCACTAAACAAACGTAAAGCAGCTAAGCTATATGCCACCATTGATGGAAGTGACTTTTACAGTAATCCTGTCGATATTCGATATCGTTCGTGGATGAATGTCCCCTTTACATTGGCAGATGATAAGCTTGATAAACTGTTTTTGCAGCAAGCCGCAGAACACAAGTTACTGACACTCAAAGGTCATCGAGACTTGGGTGGTATGCGTGCAAGCATATACAACGCTATGCCAGAAGCGGGTGTCGATGCACTGATCAGTTTCATGAATGAATTTGAGCGTAAGCACGGGTAATTATTGCCAATGAATGAAAAAGAAGCCTTAGCCAATATTCGTCAAAAAATTGATGATATCGATTTAAAAATCCAGCAATTGCTGAATGACCGAGCGGCGATGGCACAGGAAGTTGCCCGGATAAAAATGGATAGTGGTGAACAGGCCGATTTTTATCGTCCTGAACGCGAAGCGATGGTGCTAAGAACGGTGATGGAACGGAATGAGGGCCCATTAGCTTCTGCTGAGGTGGCCAGATTATTTCGTGAAATCATGTCTGCATGTCTGGCAGCTGAAAAACCTTTACAAGTGGCTTATCTCGGTCCTGAAGGCTCTTTTACTCAAGCGGCGGCTCAAAAACAGTTTGGTGGCAGCGTTGAGCTTCATCCGATGAGTACCATCGCCGATGTTTTTCATGCTGTTGAAACCTCGCATGCCTGTTACGGTGTAGTGCCAGTAGAAAATTCAACCGAAGGTATGGTCTCGCATACCTTAGACCGGTTTATTTCCTCACCGTTAAAAATTAATGGCGAAGTCACATTACGCATACACCATTATTTACTCAGTAAAGAGAAGCGGCTCGAAGATATAAGCAAAGTCTATGCTCACCCTCAAGCCATCGCGCAGTGTCGCCAATGGCTGATGGAGCAACTACCTGAGGCTGAGTTGATACCACTCAACAGTAATTCCGAAGCTGCCAAGCGTGTTGCAGCAGAACCTCAAAATACCGCCGCTATTGCTGCGAATCGTGCGGCAGATATTTATGGTTTATCCATTTTAGCCAGTAATATCGAAGATGAGGTCGATAACACGACGCGCTTTTTGGTAATTGGATCACAGAATGTTGGACCTTCAGGGGTTGATAAAACAGCGCTTTTAGTCGCCACCAAGAATAAACCTGGCGCTTTGCAGACTCTGTTAAAACCATTAGCGGATTACAGCATCAGCATGACCCGTATCGAGTCGAGACCCTCGAGAAAAGGTATTTGGGAATATGTGTTTTTTATTGATATTGAAGGACATATTGACGAGCCAGCAGTAGCATCAGCGTTGACTCTATTAGAGAATGAGTCATCCATGTTTCGCATTTTAGGTTCTTATCCAAAGGCAGTATTATGAGCAAAGAACTTATCCTCGCCAATCCACGTGGCTTTTGCGCCGGTGTCGATAGAGCAATAGATATCGTAGAGCGTGCATTGGAGTTGTTTGGTGCCCCCGTTTATGTGCGTCATGAAGTGGTTCATAATCGCTTTGTGGTCGATGGTCTTAGAGACAAAGGCGCTATTTTTGTCGAAGAAGTGGATGAGGTCCCCGACGGAAATACCTTGATTTTTAGTGCTCACGGCGTATCAAAAAAGGTGCAGAGTGAGGGGAAAAAGCGTGATCTAAAAGTGTTTGATGCGACTTGTCCTTTAGTGACCAAAGTGCATATGGAAGTGTCACGTTATGAAAAACAGAATATGGAATGTATTCTGATTGGGCATGCAGGACACCCGGAAGTAGAGGGTACTATGGGCCAATACACATCAAAAGAAGGTGGCATGTATTTAGTTGAGTCGCCAGAAGATGTCGCCAGACTAAAAGTCAAAAATCCACAGCAACTGGCCTTTGTTACCCAAACAACACTTTCCGTTGATGATACATCGGTTGTGATAGATGCTTTGCGACAACACTTTCCCGACATTATCGGCCCAAGCAAAGACGACATTTGCTATGCCACACAAAACAGACAAGATGCTGTGAAAAAACTCGCTAAAGAGTGTGATCTTGTTCTAGTGGTCGGTTCGGTAAATAGCTCTAACTCGAATCGTTTACGTGAATTATCAGAGAAATTAGGCACGCCCGCTTTTTTAATAGACAATGCCGATCAAATAGATCCACAATGGCTTGTAGATAAAAATCGAATTGGTCTGACGGCAGGTGCATCAGCACCAGAAATACTCGTCAACCAAGTTGTTGAAAAATTACGTGACTTAGGTGTTGATTCGTCATACGAAGATGACGGTTTAAAAGAGAACATTGAATTCTCATTACCACGAGAACTAAAGATTGATACATCAAGTCTGAAAAAATAAACAAGGCCGACCATGTCGTTTTTGCCCGTATTTCTTTGGACAGACATTCTCATCTTCCTGCTGGTAGCCGTTATCGCTGTAGCAGCCTTTTATATAAGAACACAGCCTCATTTAAGTACGCCCTGGAAATCCGTAATAAAGCGCAAGCGAGGCATGATTTCCGTTATGATCCTCGGTGTGTATATCATCGTTGGCCTGCTGGACTCTTTACATTATCGTCCGGCATTAGACGCAACAAAGAACGCAAAAGAAGTTTATTATTCATCAGAAGTATTCAGTGTATTTGATTGGTTTGTTTTACCACTTAAACAACAATTAGAAAAAACCTATTCAGCACCTTTTGCTGATCGTTTGTTTGTTAAAGAAATACAGACGATGGATGATGGTTCCATTAACTATGATTATCCAAAATTGAAATATGGCGCTGCCCATTTAGCACGTTCTGATCACAAAACGTCTGATATTTACCAAACAATTTTAAAAGCCAGTCTGTTAAGCCTGTTATTGTTGTTTCTGATTTATGTTTGTCATATTGCCACTGCCTCGCGTGGTCAAGTAAGCCAGATATTCCCGCAAACCAAACGCATCTTTCTCAACCACTCTGACTATCCACTTCATACTTTTTATTTCACCGCTTTTTGTCTTTTATTACTTATCTGTAACTTAGCTTTACTGAGTCAGAGCTATCATGTGTTTGGTACGGATAAAGTGGGACAGGATGTTTTATATCAGTCCTTAAAGAGTATTCGTACAGGCTTAGTGATTGGGACGTTAACCACCTTGGTGATGTTGCCTATGGCCATTATGCTGGGCATTGCCGCAGGTTATTTCCGAGGCTGGATAGACGATCTTATTCAATATATTTACACCACTTTGAACTCCATCCCAGGTGTATTACTGATTGCTGCAGCCGTATTAATTCTTCAGGTTTATATGAATAATCATCCTGAGAACTTTAAAACCATTGCTGAGCGTGCAGATATTCGGCTGTTGTTTTTATGCATTATTTTGGGCATGACTAGTTGGACTGGCTTGTGCCGAATTCTACGAGCAGAAACACTCAAGTTACGTGAAGCAGAATACGTCATGGCATCTCGTGCTTTAGGGGCGGGGAGTTTTAGTATTCTACGCAAACATATTTTGCCGAACTTGATGCATTTAGTGCTTATTGCCGTGGTCTTGGACTTTAGTGGCTTGGTTCTGGCGGAAGCCGTGCTTTCTTATGTTGGTGTCGGTGTCGACCCTTCCATGATTAGCTGGGGCAATATGATTAACAGTGCACGACTTGAAATGGCAAGAGAACCTGTCGTCTGGTGGTCTCTAACTGCAGCATTTGTTTCAATGTTTGTTTTGGTGCTTGCTGCGAACTTGTTTGCTGATGTCGTTCGCGATGCCTTTGATCCTAGAATGCAGGGTACATTATGAGCGCATTATTAGAAGTCAAAGCATTAAAAACATGGTTTGGAAATGATAAGGCGCCATACCGAGCTGTTGATGGGGTGGATTTTTGTATTGAGAAAGGTCAAACCTATGCGCTAGTGGGAGAGTCAGGCTGTGGCAAATCTATGACAGCATTGTCTCTTCTGAGGTTGAACCCTTATCCAGCCAGCCACATTGTGGCTGGAGAAGTCCGCTTGGGTGGACAAAACATTCTTTCTCTTTCTGAAGCAGAAATGGAAAAAATTCGTGGTCGTAGAATAGCCATGATTTTTCAAGAACCACAAAGTTCACTAAATCCTGTTCTCACTGTAGGACAGCAGATTGCTGAAGTATTTAAATGGCACTTCAATCTTGATAAGGAAGCGATTCATCACAAAACGATAGACTTACTTGGATCGGTAGGTATTCCTGATCCTAATGAACGCATCAATGCTTACCCTCATCAGTTGTCTGGTGGCATGAAACAACGCGTGATGATTGCTATGGCGCTTGCCGGTGAACCTGAGTTATTGATTGCAGATGAACCAACAACCGCCTTAGATGTGACCATTCAGGCTCAAATACTTGATTTGCTGAAAGCTATTCAGCAGAAAACAGGTATGGCCATTCTACTGATTACGCATGACTTAGGTGTTGTTGCTCAGATGGCCGATCATGTAGCCGTGATGTATGCCGGGCAAATTGTCGAATCAGCCAGCCGAACACAATTCTTTAATAATACTCAACATCCGTACACTCAAAAGCTTTTTCAGGCTATTCCCTCAAAGCAGAAAAGGGAAGAAAAACTCACGGTGATACAAGGAAGCGTGCCGCCATTAAATCGCCAGTTTCATGCTTGTCGTTTTGCTGAACGTTGTGAGCTGGCTTGGGATGACTGTCATGAGGTTGAACCACGTTGGATCATCAATCAGGCACATGGTGTTCGATGTCATTTATATGATAGTGATGTGCATGCTGAGCAAAAAGCCCATCAACAGTCTTTCCATAGCTCAAAGCTTTCACAGGTTGTACCAGCAGATAATGCGATACTGCAAGTCAACGACTTAAAAGTTCACTTTCCTATCAAAAAAGGATTGTTCCAACGGACTATTGGTGCAGTGAAGGCGGTTGATGGCTTAAGCTTCGAGCTTCGTTCTGCCGAAACGTTGGCATTAGTTGGCGAGTCTGGTTGTGGCAAAACCACAGTTGGCAAAGGAATATTGCAACTCGTACCTGTCACCTCTGGCAATGTTATTTTTCAGAAACAAACGCTTAATCGATTGTCATCTAAAGCCTTACGTTCAGCTCGCGCTTCTATGCAGATTATCTTTCAAGATCCTTTTGCGTCAATGAACCCGCGAATGACCATTAACAATGTCATCAAAGAGGGGATGTTGACATCTTCAATTAAAGATCCTGCGTTGCAGGAAGCAAAAGTGGATGAATTACTGCTTCGAGTGGGATTGAGGACAGATATCAAACATCGTTATCCACATGAGTTTTCAGGTGGTCAGCGCCAACGAATATGTATAGCAAGAGCATTAGCGGCTGAACCAGAATTAATAATCTGTGATGAACCCACGAGTGCACTGGATGTATCTGTTCAGGCACAGATATTAAATTTACTAAGAGATATTCAGCATGAGTTTGGATTATCATTTTTATTTATAACCCATAACATCAGTGTGGTAGATTATTTGGCTCATCGTGTGGCGGTAATGTATCTTGGCCGCATTGTTGAGCAGGGCACACGGGATGAAGTGTTAAATAATCCAAAGCACCCATACACTCAGGCATTACTTGCAGCGGTTCCCAGAATTCATGCAGATGAGAATGTGGTGGTCGCTCATCAACTTGATGGTGAACTGCCTTCGCCAGCGAATCCACCTAAAGGCTGTCACTTTCATCAGCGCTGTCCACATGCTATGCCAATCTGTTTGGAGCTCTATCCCGACTCAACACCGCTCAGCCCAACACATCATGTGAAATGTTTTTTATTTGAGGAAAATTATGGATCAGCAAACACAAACTGAACTTGAAGCCGCCGCGTTCAGACGTTTACTTGAACATCTGCGTGAAAATACCGATGTACAAAACATTGATTTAATGAATCTGGCAGGATTTTGCCGGAATTGTTTATCAAAGTGGTATCTGGCTGCAGCAGAAGAAAAGCACATTGATATGGATTACGATCAAGCGCGTGAGCATATTTATGGCATGCCATATAGTGAATGGAAGGACAGATATCAGACAGGCCCAAAAAAATAATGGATGAAATGCGCGCTTATCTGGGCTTTGAATCAGATAATGTTCGCAGCTTTTCTGCCAGCGCTTTGGTATCTGTAGCATCTTCTTCTGTTGGTCGAAGTGTGGCAACAGTCGAAATGGTCTGACGAAGTTGTTGTAGATAATTTCGGCAGCAACTACAGACAAGCAGATGTAAAAATAGACCGAGTCGTTTTCTAATAGGCAGATCACCTTCAAGATAATTACTGGCTTCTTCTGCCACATCTTTACATTGAAACATCTGTTATCTTCCTCGGTATTCTTCGATTTTGTGGTGTATGGTCGTGCGGGCCCGATGCAAGAGCACTCTAGCATTAGACGAACTGATATCCAGAATGTTACAGATCTCTGACATTGATAAGCCCTCCATATCATACATAGTTAACAAAGCACGCTGGTTTGCGGGTAATTGACGAAAGCTTGTTTCAATCAGTTCTTTTAGTTGTTCGTTTTCAAGAAGGGCATCAGGTGTCTCCTGTTCCCAGGGTAAAACATCATCTAAGCGATGGCCTCGTTGATCAAATTTATCTCGAGGGACTGATTCCCAGCCTTCATCCAGAGAAACTTGTCGTTGCTCTCGCTTGAACCGAGTCTTGGCAGCATTACTGGTGATTTGCAAAAGCCAAGTTTTTAAGCTGGAACGTGCCTCGAAGTTTGGTAATGCTTTGATGGCTGACAGCCAGGCATCTTGAACAATCTCATCAGCGAACGCTTCACCCACAATAGCTCTGGCAATCGTGAGCATTAAGCCATGGTATTCAGATACAACATAGTCAAACGCTTTAGCTTCACCCTCTATCAACTGCTGAATTAAGAGGCGCTCTTGTGTTGGACTATGCTTCACATTTTTTTTCATTATGTTTGTAACAATCCTTCGTGAGGCTCGTCTACTATGCAAGACGGACAACAATGCCCGTTTATTTTTTTAATAACAATAGAAGGAAGTAATCATCATGGCAACCTTAAATAAATCATCAGTCGCTATAGCCACATTAGCAGCAGGTATGGCTTTGTCACCATCTTTAGCCAGTGCCGACAGCAACCCATTCTCTTCAACAGAACTTTCGAGTGGTTATATGCAACTTGCTGAACATCATGCAGACGAAGCGAAATGTGGTGAAGCAAAGTGTGGTGGCGATAAAAAAGCTGAAGAAGTCAAATGTGGCGCGGATAAAAAAGCAAAAGAAGCTAAATGCGGTGGCGATAAAAAAGCTGAAGAAGCCAAATGCGGTGCAGATAAAAAAGCACATGAAGCCAGCTGTGGTGGTAATCACTAAAAATACACTGGCAGTTTCTAAATAAGGGCTCTTTGAGCCCTTATTTATTAAGGAGAACAGGTATGTCTATCTGTCATATTTATCATGGTGTCTCAAGCAGCTTAAATAAAACACGTGCCGTCGATTTTATGGCACCACTATTATTACGTGTGTATCTCGCGCCTGTTTTTTGGGTGGCTGCCAACAACAAATGGAATCCGTTTGATGCTGATAGCTCTCTGAATAGCACAATCGCTTGGTTTGCGAATCCTGATTGGGGATTGGGGTTACCTTTTCCTGAATTGATGGCTTATCTGGCCTGGGGAGCGGAATACTTTGGTGCAATTTTTCTCATTCTGGGCTTGGGCATTCGCTTAGTCACACTACCGTTAATGTTTACTATGATTGTCGCTGCTGTCACTGTCCATTGGCAAAACGGTTGGCAGGCAATACATGACACGATGAGTCCTTTTGCATCAAATGATGTCAATGAAGCTATAGAGCGTCTTCACAAGGCGAAAGAGATTTTGCAGGAATATGGGCATTACGACTGGTTAACACAACATGGTAATTTCGTTGTGCTTAATAATGGTATTGAATTTGCCGCCACCTATTTCCTGATGTTGCTAGTGTTGTTTTTTATCGGGGCTGGTAAGTACTTCAGTGTTGATTACTGGATAAGCCAATACTGTCAGCCGAGCGAGGAGGGTAAGTAAATGTTTTTTAGAAAACAAAAATCCTGGGAAATAGCTGAATCAGAAGTCACTGACTTTGATATTTATCAAAACCGTCGACAGTTTCTCAATACCAGCATATCGATTGGTCTAGCCAGTGCATTTCCATCAATGGCGTTAGCTGCGACCGAAGATAATCCGACTCAACTTTTCAAAGGCTTGAGTAATAGTCCTTTTTCTACAGAAGAAGAAAAAACGGATTTTGAGTCAATTACCACATATAACAATTTCTATGAGTTTGGCACATCAAAAACGGATCCTGCACTGAATGCGACCGCTTTTCCAGATAAGTCTGAACCATGGAAAGTGGTTATAGATGGTGAGTGTGAAAAGCCCGGTACATACGATTACGATGAATTGATAAAACCCTTTACTTTAGAAGAACGAATATATCGAATGCGCTGTGTGGAGGGGTGGTCTATGGTGATTCCATGGATTGGTTTTCCTCTGGCTGATTTGCTAAAAAAAGCGCAGCCAAATGCGAATGCAAAATTTGTTGAATTCACGACATTATATGACCCAGAACAAATGCCGGGGCAGCGACGTGCTGTGCTTGACTGGCCTTATGTAGAAGGCTTACGCATTGATGAAGCGATGAATCCTCTTACACTTTTGTCAGTGGGGCTCTATGGCAAAGAGTTATTAGGACAAAATGGGGCACCAATTCGATTAGTTGTGCCTTGGAAATACGGTTTTAAAAGCATTAAATCGATTGTGCGTATACGGTTTGTAGAAAAAATGCCTCAGACGGCATGGATGAAAGCTAATGCTAGAGAGTATGGCTTTTATTCAAATGTGAATCCAAATGTTGACCACCCACGTTGGAGTCAGGCAAAAGAACGCCGTATCGGTGAGTTCTTGAAGCGTAAAACACTGATGTTTAATGGTTACGGCGAGCAAGTGGCAGATCTCTATGCTGGCATGGATCTTAAACGTTATTTCTGAAAACTAAATGTCAGCAAAAAACAAAGCAAGCATGGTCAAGGCAGGAGTGTTTTTTATCTGTCTTGTGCCACTCATTTATCTAATCTGGGGGCTCTTTACTGACAACCTCGGTGCTAATCCAGTTGAGACATTAACCAGAAGCTCTGGCTTATGGGCATTACGTTTTTTATTAATCACTTTGCTGGTTTCACCTATGCGTTGGTACACAGGTCTGACGGTAGTCGTCAAATATCGACGCATGTTAGGTCTCTATGCCTTTTTCTATGCCTTTGTCCATATGCTGTTATATCTTGGTCTCGATCAACTTTTTAATATTCATGACATTTGGAAAGATATCATCAAACGTCCATTCATCACTGTGGGCTTCATCAGTTTTATTTTGCTGTTACCCTTGGTAGTAACCTCAACTAATAAAATGATAAAAAGGTTGGGTGGTAAACGCTGGAAAAGGTTACACCGTCTGACATATTTAGTTGCTTCTTTGTCGTGTCTTCATTTTCTTATGCTGGTAAAGGCCGATATTCGTGAACCAGTCATTTACATACTGTTGCTTTTAGCCTTGTTTTTTGTCAGGTTTTTACATTCATTTAATAAAAAAAAGCTGGTCACTCGCTGATTTTTTTCGCAAACTGATATACAACACCTCAACGTTGTGGTGTGAACTAACCATAAGTCAGTAAACAAGTTTCTGTTTAAATTCTGTGTCAAGTGGCATTGTATATAGTGGTTTGAGTCATGAATTCAAACAAAAACTGTTACAATGTTCCGCTGTTATTCATCGCGTTATGATTTGAGAAGGTATTTATGACTGATTTTGTCGATCACGATCCACAGGAAACTCAAGAATGGCTTGATGCCCTTGAGTCTGTTATTGAGGCCGGTGGTGAGGAAAAAGCGCACTTTATCATTGAGAAGCTCATTGATATGGCTCGTCGTACTGGGATCAACCTCCCGTATAGCGCTAACACTGCATACGTCAACACGATTCCTGTTGATCAGCAAGAACGCATCCCTGGTGACCAGGCGATGGAACACAAGCTGAGATCTTATATTCGCTGGAATGCTATGGCGATGGTAGTGAAAGCTAATATGAAGCCCGGTTCTGTCGGTGGTCATATTGCGAGTTTTTCATCAGCAGCCACCCTTTACGATGTGGGCTTTAACCACTTCTTTAAAGGTGATGAATATGGCAATGGTGCCGATATGGTTTTTGTTCAAGGCCATTCATCTCCCGGTATTTATGCTCGTTCTTTCCTTGAAGGCAGACTGACTGAAGAACAATTAGAAAATTTCCGTTTTGAAGTAGACGGTAAAGGTCTGTCCTCTTATCCACATCCATGGCTAATGCCTGACTACTGGCAGTTCCCAACTGTATCAATGGGGCTTGGTCCTATTTTAGCCATCTATCAGGCTCGCTTCATGAAATACATGCAGCACCGTGATATTGTCAAAACAGAAGGCCGTCATGTCTGGGCTTATCTGGGCGATGGTGAGATGGATGAGCCAGAATCATTAGGTGCGATTACCTTGGCTGGTCGCGAGAAGCTGGATAATCTTATCTATGTCGTTAACTGTAACTTACAGCGCCTTGATGGCCCTGTTCGTGGTAACGGCAAAATTGTTCAAGAATTAGAAGCTTTATTCCGTGGTGCGGGCTGGAATGTTATTAAAGTTTTATGGGGTAGTGGCTGGGATCAGTTACTGGCTCGTGATACAAAAGGCTTACTGCTTAAACGAATGGAAGAAGTCGTTGACGGCGAATACCAGAACTATAAAGCCAAAGATGGTGCTTATGTCCGTAAACACTTCTTTGGTAAATACCCTGAATTGTTAGAAATGGTTTCTGACATGACAGATGAAGATATCTGGCATTTAAGTCGTGGTGGTCACGATCCAAGAAAGATTTATGCTGCCTATAAACGTGCCGTCGATCATGTTGGACAACCTACCGTTATCTTAGCTAAAACCGTTAAAGGTTATGGCATGGGTGAAGCGGGTGAAGGTCAAAACACGACGCATCAGCAGAAGAAGCTGGAAATTGAACAAATGAAACGGTTCCGTGACCGTTTCAACATTCCTTTAACAGATGAAGAAGTAGACAACGTCCCATTCATCAAACTTAAGGATGACAGCCCAGAGAAAAAATATTTACTGGAACGCCGTAAAGAATTGGGCGGTTTCTTACCTAAACGTAACAACAGTGCACCTGCTCTGAAAATTCCTGAATTAAAACTGTTTGATGCTGTATTGAAATCAAGCGGAGATCGTGAACTTTCAACCACAATGGCGTTTGTTCGCGTCTTGACTGCACTGATTCGTGATAAACAAATCGGTAAAAATATCGTTCCAATCGTGCCGGACGAAGCCCGTACTTTCGGTATGGAAGGCTTGTTCCGTAGTGTGGGTATTTATTCTTCTTCTGGCCAGCGTTATGAGCCCGAAGATTCAGGAAAAGTCATGTGGTACCGTGAAGATACCAAAGGCCAGATTCTTGAAGAAGGGATTAACGAAGCCGGTTCAATGGCTGAGTGGGTATCAGCTGCAACGGCTTACAGTAACTACAACGTTAACATGGTGCCGTTCTATATCTATTACTCCATGTTTGGTTACCAGCGTGTTGGTGACTTATGGTGGTTAGCTGGTGATATTCAGGCCAAAGGTTTCCTCATCGGGGGGACTGCAGGTCGTACGACATTGAATGGTGAAGGTTTACAGCATCAAGATGGTCATAACCTATTGATGGCAAATGCTATTCCAAACTGCATCAGCTACGATCCGACTTACGCCTATGAAGTTGCGGTGATTGTTCATGATGGTATGAAACGTATGTATGAGAAGCAGGAAAATGTTTTCTACTACATCACGGCCATGAATGAAAATTACAAACACCCTGAAATGCCCGAAGGCGTTGAAGAAGGCATAATCAAAGGGTTGTATAAGCTCAAAACTGGCGGTAAACATAAGCTTAAAGCCCAGCTTATGGGTAGCGGTACTATTCTGCGTGAAGTGGAAGCAGCTGCAGAGCTGCTTGAAAAAGACTGGAAAGTCTCTGCTGATGTGTGGAGTGCGACTAGCATGAACGAGTTGGTTCGAGATGGACAGGAAGTTGAACGCCATAATCGCCTCAACCCAACCGCACCGAAAAAACGCAGCTATATTTCTGAATGCTTAGATGATGCGGCTGGTGTCGTGGTTGCTGCAACAGACTACATACGTTTATATGCAGAACAAATCCGTCCGTGGGTTAAAGCGAGCTATACCGTTTTAGGTACGGATGGTTTTGGCCGAAGCGATACTCGTGAAGCATTGAGAAGTTTCTTTGAAGTGGATCGTTATCATGTCGTTGTTGCAACACTACATGCATTAGCCGACGAAGGTCAGATCAAATATGACGTGGTTGCTGATGCAATCAAAAAGTATGAGATTAATGCAGAAGCAATCAACCCAGTTAAGGCATAAATAATGGCAGAATTAATTGAATTAAAAGTTCCTGATATTGGTGACTTTGAAGCAGTTGAAATCATTGAAGTGCTTGTTGCTGAAGGCGATAGCATTGATGAAAATCAAGAAGTCATTACTGTAGAGTCTGATAAAGCGATGATGGAAATTCCAGCATCGCAAGCAGGCACGATAAAAGAAATGAAAGTGGCGGTTGGTGATAAGGTCAGTGAAGGTACCGTTATTGCTATGCTTGAAGTGGCTGAAGGCGCTTCTGCTGCAAAAGAAGACGTTAAACCTGAAGAAAAAGCTGAAAAACCAGCTGCGCCCGCATCAGCAGAAAAAACAGAAGCCAAAGCGGAGACTAAGGTTGAATCAACTCCGGCACCTGCAGCATCCACATCTGAGGCGATTCCCTACGCACCTGACAATAAAGCAGGTGTTCGTCGTGCTCATGCCTCGCCTTCAGTGCGTCGATTTGCTCGTGATTTAGGTGTTGTGCTGACATCGGTCAGTGGCACTGGTCCAAAAGGGCGTATCACTAAAGATGATGTTCAAAACTATGTGAAACAGGTGATGACGACACCTGCCTCTGCGCCAGCGCAAAGTGGTAGTGCAATTCCATCAGTACCGGTGGTTAATTTTGAACAGTTTGGTGATATCGAGACGCAAGAGATGTCTCGCATTAAGAAAATATCTGGCAAACACCTTCATGCATGTTGGTTAAACATCCCACATGTTACGCAATTTGATGAAGCCGATATCACTGAGTTAGATGCTTTCCGCAAAGAAAATAAAGAAATGGCAGCGAAGAAAGGTGTGAACTTAACACCTTTAGTTTTCATTATGAAAGCGGTGGTTGCTTGCTTAAAACAATTCCCAGAATTCAATGCTTCACTTAGTGAAGATAAAGAAAGCCTGATTCTGAAAAATTATTACAATCTGGGTGTGGCTGTGGATACACCAAATGGGCTTATGGTGCCGGTTATCAAAGATGTCGATAAAAAAGGCTTTTTGGAATTAGCTGGTGAACTTGGCGATATTAGTGCCCGTGCTCGTGAAGGTTCATTAACAGCCAAAGATTTACAAGGTGGCACGTTCTCTATTTCAAGTCTTGGTGGTATTGGTGGTCAGTTCTTTACGCCTATCGTTAATGCGCCGGAAGTGGCGATCTTGGGTGTGAGCCGTCATCAAATGAAACCGGTCTGGAATGGCAAAGAATTTGTTCCACGACTGATGCTGCCATTATCTGTCTCTTATGACCATCGCGTAATTGATGGTGCGGCAGGTGCACGCTTTACCGTGATGCTCAGCCAGATGTTGTCTGATATTCGTAAGGTGCTGCTATGAGTGAAATAGAAGTAAAAGTCCCTGATATTGGTGATTTTGATGCTGTTGAAATCATCGAAGTACTTGTGAGTGAAGGCGATATTGTTGAAGAGAATCAGGATATTATTACTCTTGAATCAGATAAAGCGGCAATGGAAATTCCTAGCACAGCCAAAGGAAAAATTGTCAGCTTAAAGGTATCTGTAGGCGATAAGGTCTCTGAAGGTGATGTTATCTTAACGCTAGAAGCTAGACAGGTCGAGGCTGATACTGAAGACACCGAGTCAATACCTGAAGCAACGGAAACTAAAGCAAGCTCGCCAGAAAAAGCAGCGCCAACACCAGCGGCTGTACCGCATGGTGATGCGGATCTGCATGCCGAGGTATTGGTGCTCGGTTCTGGACCGGGTGGCTATACTGCCGCATTCAGAGCGGCTGATCTGGGTAAGCAAGTCGTCATGGTTGAACGTCACGAACGAATTGGTGGTGTTTGCTTAAATGTCGGCTGTATTCCTTCTAAAGCATTGTTACACACAGCGCAGATTATTAATGAAGCCGAAGAAATGTCGCATCATGGGGTGAAATTCAATAAACCTCAGATCGATATTCGCGAATTAGAATCTTGGAAAAGCAGTGTTGTTAATCAGTTAACTGGCGGCTTAAAAGCATTAGCTAAAACACGTAAGGTCACCATAGTGCAAGGCGAGGGTAGCTTTACCAGCCCAAACACTTTGAAGGTTGAAGGGCCTGACGGTGAGAAAACGATCTCGTTTGACCACTGTATTATTGCTGCCGGTTCACGCGTAACAAAAATCCCTGTATTCCCAAATGACGATCCAAGAATGATGGATTCCACGGATGCATTAGAACTGGAAGATATACCAGAGAAATTATTAGTCATTGGCGGTGGTATCATCGGACTTGAAATGGCGACTGTTTATGATGCTTTAGGCTCCAAGATCACTGTCGTTGAGTTACAAGATAGTCTGATTCCGGGTGCGGATAAAGATATTGTTAAACCGTTGCTCAAGCGTGTAGAGCAAAATTACGACAATATATATCTGAACACAAAAGTCAGTAACATTGAGCCAAAAGAAGATGGTTTACTCGTCACTTTTGAGGGTAAAGATGCACCTGAACAAGCGATGTTTGACAAAATACTGGTTGCTGTTGGTCGTTCACCAAACGGTAAACTGATTAATGCTGAAGCAGCGGGTGTCATCGTGACTGATCATGGCTTTATCGAAACGGATGGCCAGATGCGTACGAATGTGCCGCATATCTTTGCTATTGGTGACATTGTAGGTCAGCCGATGCTTGCCCATAAAGCAACGCATGAAGGGAAAGTGGCTGCTGAGGTGATTGCTGGTCAAAAATCCGTATTTGAACCTATGACGATACCGTCTGTTGCCTATACCGATCCTGAAGTGGCCTGGATGGGAATGAGCGAAGACGAAGCCAAAAAGCAAGGCATTGATTATGTGAAAGGTGCCTTCCCCTGGGCTGCCAGTGGTAGAAGCTTAAGCCTGGGTAGAGATGAAGGTCTGACAAAAGCTATCTTTGAAAAAGAAACTGGCCGATTAATTGGTGCAGGTATTGTTGGTCCTAATGCGGGTGAATTAATTGCAGAAGCTGTTCTCGCTCTCGAGATGGGAGCAGATGCTGAGGATATTGGTTTGACTATCCATCCTCATCCAACTTTATCTGAGACATTAGGATTTGCTGCAGAAATGGCCGAAGGATCAATCACCGATCTGATGCCGCCACGCAAGACTTTGCACTCTAAGTAACAATGCGTAAACTGGCTGTTGCCAGCAATTGATGAGGGTATATCTGTGTTCAACACAGATATACCCGTTTTTTTGCCTATTATTTTTTTGAGTTAATGACAAGCAAGGGCCATTTTGATGCCACGTTAAAACCGCCACTCAAGTGGGCGGGTGGGAAACGTTGGTTATTACCTGTTCTTAAACGCTACTGGAATAAACATCAGCCGAGCAGACTGGTGGAACCTTTTTGTGGCGGGCTTTCGGTTGCGCTTGGTTTAGCACCAGATAATGCATTACTCAATGATGTAAACCCCTCATTAATCAATTTCTATCAGCATCTAAGTCAAGGCCTGGAAGTCGATATAGCGTTTATTAATGATGAGGCAAACTACTATCAATGTCGTGATGAATTTAATCGGCTTAATGCTAAACAAAATAATCCAGCGCGGGCGGCACAACTCTTCTATTATCTGAATCGCACAGGCTACAATGGTTTGTGTCGGTTTAATAGTCAGGGCGGTTACAATGTCCCTTTCGGACGTTATAAAACCATCAATTATTTAGAGAGTTTTGTTCACTATCAGCCAATCCTATCTCGATGGCAATTTTCTTGTGAGGATTTTGAATCGATACCACTCCAAGCGAATGACTTTGTATATGCCGATCCTCCATATGACACACCTTTCCATCAATACTCACAAAAAGGATTTAAATGGGAAGACCAGGAGCGTCTGGCATATTGGTTAAGTCATCATGAGGGGCCGGTTCTTTTGTCTAATCAGGCGACAGACAGAATTATCAAGCTTTATCGTCAGCTAGGTTTCAGGCTGCGTTACCTTGATGCACCACGTTTAATTAGCTGTAAAGGAAATGGGCGGAAAGCGGTGAAAGAAGTGCTTGCAATCCGCGGTTTTTGATACAATACGCGTTCTTTTTTATTCAAGTTAATGCCAAGATTGCCGATGTTATAACTATGGTGATTTAGGGATTAAGTCAGTTCATTTTTTACAGGAATACATATCACCCATGTCTAAAATCAACAAAGTCGTATTAGCCTATTCTGGCGGATTAGATACCTCAGTTATTTTGAAGTGGTTACAAGATAAATATGATTGTGAGGTGGTCACTTTCACAGCTGACTTAGGGCAGGGTGAAGAAGTTGAACCAGCCAGAGCAAAAGCACAGTCTTTAGGCATCAAAGAAATCTACATTGAGGACTTACGTGAAGAATTTGCTCGTGATTATGTCTTTCCTATGTTCCGTGCAAATGCTATCTATGAAGGTGAATACTTATTAGGTACTTCTATTGCTCGTCCACTGATTGCTAAACGTTTAGTTGAAATTGCTCAACAAACTGGTTCAGAAGCGGTTTCTCATGGCGCGACTGGAAAAGGAAATGATCAGGTCCGCTTCGAACTTGGTGCCTACGCACTCAATCCGAACATTAAAGTGATAGCCCCTTGGCGTGAATGGGACTTATTGTCTCGTCAGAAATTACTTGATTATGCAGAACAACACGGCATACCTGTAGAAATGAAACAAGGTAAAAAATCACCTTATTCAATGGATGCTAATCTGCTGCATATCTCATATGAAGGTGGCATTTTAGAAGATCCATGGGCTGAGCCTGAAGAAGCGATGTGGCGTTGGTCAGTTTCTCCTGAAAATGCTCCAGATAAAGCGACTTACCTTGAACTGACCTATGAAAAAGGTGATATCACCGCTATCAATGGTGAGGCTATGTCACCAGCGACAGTCATGACTTACCTGAATAAAGTAGCGGGTGAAAATGGTATCGGTCGTCTTGATATCGTTGAAAATCGTTATGTCGGTATGAAGTCACGTGGATGTTATGAAACACCCGCTGGGACAGTGATGTTGAAAGCTCACCGTGCTATCGAGTCATTGACCTTAGATCGTGAAGTAGCTCACCTTAAAGATGAATTAATGCCTCGTTATGCCAAATTAATTTATAACGGATATTGGTGGGCACCTGAGCGTGTGATGCTGCAGAAGATGATTGATGAATCGCAAACCACCGTTAACGGTAAAGTCCGTGTCAAATTATATAAAGGTAGTGTTTCTGTTGTTGGACGTGCTTCTGAGACGGACAGCCTGTTTGATGAATCTATTGCTACATTTGAAGACGATGCGGGGGCTTATGATCAGAAGGACGCTGAAGGTTTCATTAAACTGAATGCGCTGCGTTTGAAAATTGCTGGTAAAGCAAAACGTAAGTTCTGATAGCGCTTAATAAGGCCAAACTGAAATATGGACTACAACGAATTATCTGATAAAGCCGCGGAATATATGCGGCTTGCGTTGCCCCTAATGCGAAAGCATGGGGTGCCAATGACGCCAGATAATTATACCGTATGGTATGAACATGTTTCCGGTGCCAATGAAGCCCTTTCTTTAGCTATTAATTCCATGGTTAAAGAAACGCCAGTATTAACGCAGAATCAATGTCAGCATTTATTTAAAAGCTATTTCAATATTGAAAAAGAGCGCGAAGAAGTGTTCCAAATGCGTCTTGAACTGGCGCGTTTGCTGAAAGAAGTGATCAACTTCATCTACAGCAGTGTTATGCATACTGACAAGACAAATCAACGTTTAAATGATTTGTTAAGTCGAATTAACCGTGATATGTCTGCAGCCGAAATTCATCAAATAGTCGATGATATTTTGGCTGAAACACGCCAGGCCATGAACAGTGGTGAATTATTAACTGAGCGCTTAAACACGGCGATGTCTGAGTTACAAAAACTCAAGAAAGAATTTGATGTGTCTAAGCAGGAAGCAAAAACCGATACGCTTACTGGACTGGCAAATCGTAAGGCTTTCGATGAAGTCGTGACAAAAGTGACACATGATGCAGATGACTCTGGCTTAGATGTGTGTATTATTTTTGCTGATTTGGATTTATTTAAAAATATCAATGATAAGCATGGACACCTGGTCGGCGATCAGGTGTTGCGTGTTGTTGCTAATTCACTAAAGGATAGTGTTAAGGGGCGAGATCTGGTGGCGAGATACGGTGGTGAAGAGTTCGCTATAGTCTTATTGAATACCAGCTTGCAAAATGCTAAAAACGTTGCTGAGAATATTCGTTTGGAGATTGCCTCAAAACGAATTCAGCGTAAAGATACCCGGGAATCCTTAGGCACGATTACTTTGTCTTTTGGTGTCGCTCGTTATGTACCATCTGAAGGCAGTGAAAGCTTTATGCAACGTGCAGATAGAGCGCTTTATATGTCGAAGAGGAGAGGGCGCAACTGCGTATCAGAAGCGCCACCGCCTATTATTTAGTTTGTTCTGGGAACGTATTTGTAAAAAATACTTCCTCAAGATCAAGCTGTCCTGAACGTGGACGTGCATCCTGTAGTTTCTTACCTATCGTGATCATCATTACGATCACGTGATCATGTGGCAAGTTAATTAGTCTGGCGACTTTATCAAAGTCAAAGCCATCCATCGGGCAAGAATCATAGCCCATACCTTTAGCCATCAGCATTATTGTTCCTGCAGCAATGCCTGCTGAACGAAAACATTCGTCACGTTGTCCTTGGTGATGATTAGTGTAATAGCCCTCAATAGCGGGCAACATAAAATCTTGAACTTCTTTTGGCGCATGTCGCCAATAACGTTGCGGATCTTTCTCCCAGGCATTTAAGTCAGCACATAGAATTAATAACATTGAGGCATCAGTGACTTGTGCCTGGCCATAACTGGCTTCACGGATAGCTTGACGCAGAGCGTTGTCTTCAACATTAACAAAACGCCAATGCTGAAGATTAAAGGCTGTTGGAGATAAAATCGCATGCTCCATCAGCATGTTGACTTCTTCTGCGGTCATTTGATGTTCAGGGTCATAATGCTTAACAGAACGACGTGTAAGAATCGCTTCTTTAATATCCATAAATACTCTTGTGATTAATTTGAAGATGTTTCAACTTTCAGATAGATAATTTGCTGTTGTGCTTGATGTGATTGATAACGTTTCATCCCATTTTGCTGGGCGTGTTGATCTTCTGAAACAAAGGCCAGTTTTATCCAGTTACCTAACTCACCTTGTACCGAAGTAATCACTTCACTTGAGTTAATTTGCCCTTGTTGAGCTCTATCTGAAAAGAAAGGGTGAATATCGATTTTAACTCTGTTATCAGCCAATAAAAATGGGACAGCATTAAAACCATTTGCCGTTGACGTATAGTACGTATTGGTAGCCAAACCAATGTCGCCGCTGCCGTTTATGAAATAAAGATAGTCTTTCTCAGGTTTTGCATTACCTAACTTAATGGTGATGGGCTGACCAGCAATCCCCTGAGCTTGATATTGATTGTCTTGATCGTCTTTACCTTTTGTTGACCATGCCTTGAGTTTGACTGAAGCATTTGGCTTTGAATCTGAAAGTGTAATATTGGCTTCACTCCCTGATTGTTGCTGAAGTTCTTGTGAGGTTTGCAAGACAGTAATGACGACAGACTTTAATGGTGTGTCGAGTTTTTTGATGAGCTGTTCAACATTAGCAAGCGTGGCTCGATCCGACTTTAAAATCAGCATGTTGTCATAGGCTCTTATCGTCGCTGTCTCAGGCAAAAAGGGCCGAACCTGCTCTACGACTTCATTGGCGAGACGATGTTTCAATGCAATGGTATGGATGTTTGTATCTGCTAATATCGTTGAGCAGAACATGAGTAACGCAATTGTCAAAATGTGATTTTTCATAACTGCAGACGCCTCGTATTCAAATCAAACTCACTTCTGGCCCACATATCGTCGAAGTCTTTCTTGCGATTACTGACCTGACCCGTGGCATCAAAATCAACTACACCTTCGTAGCGATTAGCATTTGGACAATATAAAAAGGCTTTTTTATCAACCAACAGGCTCATATGCCGTAGTTTTTGATCTTGTCTGTCAGCAATATGAATTTGAATTTTACTGGAGAGTCTCTGAGCAAGAGGTATGAGCAGATGCCTTTGTGCTGTAGATTGCCGTGTATTGTGAACAAGTAACCGAACTGTACAGCGCTGACTCTGGTTGATAAATGTGATTAACTTATCGATGACCATTTGATTGTTGAATAAAACACTATCCAACTCAGGACCGAAAAAACAAATTTCTTGCCTAGCTGACTCAATGAGTTCGATAGTGTATTGGCTTGCATATTCCCGACTGTCGAATGGGATTGCTGGATCGTCAGTCGGGATAGCTTCAATCATTGTTAACCGTTTGTTGCTTGTTCTGCCGCGTTACCCAGATAATTAGCGGGCGTCATTGCCTTTAATTTATCCTTGGCTTCTTGAGGCATATCCAGTCCATCAATGAATGCTTGCATGATGTCTTTATTAACGCGCTGGCCGCGAGTTAAATCTTTCAGCTTTTCATAAGGATTTTCAATACCGTAACGACGCATTACTGTCTGGATTGGTTCAGCTAATAATTCCCAGTTAGCATCCAAATCAGCGGCCATAACTTCTGGTGCTGGATCGAGTTTACCAATACCTTTCAAGGCGGAGCTATATGACAATAAAGAGTGTGCAAAACCGACACCTAAATTACGTAACACAGTCGAGTCTGTCAGGTCACGTTGCCATCTGGAAATAGGCAGTTTCAGAGCCAAATGATCAAACACGGCATTCGCTATGCCGAGGTTACCTTCAGCATTTTCAAAGTCGATAGGATTGACTTTATGAGGCATGGTGGATGAACCAATTTCGCCTTTCACTGTTTTTTGCTTGAAATAACCGATAGAAATATAGCTCCAAACATCACGGCAAAAATCAATTAATACCGTATTGAAGCGAATCATTGCCTGGAATAGTTCAGCCATGTAGTCATGGGGTTCAATCTGCGTGGTGTATTTATTCCAACGCAGTCCCAGTCCTGTAACAAACGCGTTTGCCATCATCGGCCAGTCAACATCAGGGTAGGCGGCATAGTGAGCGTTGTAGTTACCGACTGCACCATTCATTTTCCCGTAGAGTAAAACTGCAGCCACATGAGTACGTTGTAACTCGAGACGTTGAACCACATTAGCCAATTCTTTACCCAGTGTCGTAGGCGATGCTGGCTGGCCATGAGTGCGTGACATCATCGGTGTATCAGCGTGTTGCTGTGCAATCTTACGAATAGCAGCAATGACCGTATCCATTTCAGGCAAAATGACTTTTTCACGGGCATTTTTCAGCATGATACCGTAAGCGGTATTGTTAATATCTTCTGAAGTACAAGCAAAGTGAACAAACTCGCTAACAGCGTTCAGTTCTGCATTGTCTTTAAATTTTCTTTTGATGAAATATTCAACGGCCTTAACGTCGTGATTGGTTTCACGTTCGATATCTTTTATTTCTTGGGCATCTTCAACAGAGAAGCTATTGATGATGTTGTCTAAAAAAGCTTCTGCTTCTTGACTAAGTTTCGGTACTTCCTGAATACTGGCATTGTTACCGAGTAAATGTAGCCAGCGAAGTTCTACTTCTACACGGGCGCGCAGAAGTCCATACTCACTAAAGAATGGGCGTAGCGCTTCAGTTTTTCCGGCATAGCGGCCATCAACCGGTGAAATCGCGGTCAAAGCGGTTAAATCCATGAATACTCCGATGAAAGATTTAGTTAATAAATTTGTGCGAAATTATAGCAGAGTTCGCTCGTGCTAAACGCTTTCAGGTAAAATGTCACCGTTTCATTCTCAAACTTTGGGGTACACATACGTGCTGAAAGAATATCAATCGCAAGTTGAAGAACGCGCCAAACTTGGCTTACCACCGTTACCACTTGATGCTGAACAGGTTTCTACCTTAGTTGAACAGCTCAAATCCGGAAGCGATGACAGTGAAGAATTATTAGAACTTCTTATTCATAGAGTACCGCCAGGTGTAGACCAAGCGGCCTATGTGAAAGCCGGCTTCCTCACTGATATCGCAAAAGGTGAAGTGACATGTGCATTGATTTCTCCTGTAAAAGCGACCGAGTTACTCGGAACGATGATGGGGGGCTACAATGTGCAATCATTGATCCAGCTACTCGATATTGAAGAAACAGCCGCGACTGCTGAAAAAGCCTTATGCAAAACATTGATGGTTTATGATGCTTATCATGATGTGGTTGAAAAAGCAGAGAGCAATGAGTACGCCAAGCGCGTATTACAATCTTGGGCTGATGCAGAATGGTTTACCTCCCGTCCTAAATTAGCTGAACAGATCACGTTAACCGTATTTAAAGTGCCAGGTGAGACAAATACGGATGATCTATCACCCGCGACAGAAGCCTGGAGCCGTCCGGATATTCCACTGCATGCTAAAGCCATGCTTGTCAGCAAAATGGATGACCCTATTGGCGACATCGAGAAGTTGAAAGAAAAAGGCCATCCACTGGCGTTTGTCGGTGATGTTGTGGGTACCGGGTCATCACGTAAATCAGCCATTAACTCTGTGTTGTGGCATATGGGGCATGATATTCCCTATGTGCCTAACAAACGCCAGGGTGGCGTTATTCTCGGTAATAATATTGCTCCTATCTTCTTTAATACTGCGGAAGACTCTGGTGCAATGCCAATTGAATGTGATGTCCAGAATATGGAAACTGGCGATATCATTACCATTCTGCCTTATGAAGGCAAAATATTAAACGAAGCGGGTAATGTCATCAGCGAATTTAGTATGCGTCCAACCACGCTGGCTGATGAGGTCCGTGCCGGTGGCCGTATTCCATTAATCATTGGCCGTGGTCTGACAGATAAAGCCCGAGAAACCCTCGGTTTAGAGCCATCAGATATTTTTGTACGCCCAGTCGAACCTGTGGATACGGGTAAAGGCTTTACATTAGCGCAGAAAATGGTCGGTCGTGCTTGTGGTGTTGAAGGTGTTCGTCCTAACAGTTACTGCGAGCCCAAGGTCACCACCGTTGGTTCTCAGGATACAACCGGTGCGATGACACGTGACGAGTTAAAAGAGCTAGCCTGTTTAGGTTTTTCTGCTGATTTGGTTATGCAATCTTTCTGTCATACCGCTGCTTATCCGAAACCGGTAGATATCAAATTACAGCATGAACTACCTGACTTTATCAGTACACGTGGTGGCGTTTCATTACGTCCTGGTGACGGTATTATCCACTCCTGGTTAAATCGTATGATCTTGCCTGACACTGTGGGTACCGGTGGTGACTCACATACGCGTTTCCCCATTGGTATTAGCTTTCCGGCAGGCTCTGGTTTAGTGGCGTTTGGTGCTGCTCTGGGCGTGATGCCGTTAGATATGCCTGAATCAGTACTGGTTAAGTTCAAAGGTGAAATGCAACCAGGTATCACATTACGTGATTTGGTTAATGCGATTCCCTATGCAGCCATTCAGCAGGGGTTACTGACTGTTGAGAAAAAAGGTAAGAAAAATATTTTCAATGGTCGTGTGTTGGAAATTGAAGGTTTACCTGATCTCAAAGTAGAGCAGGCATTTGAATTATCTGATGCTTCGGCTGAACGTAGTGCAAATGGTTGTACCGTGCGTTTGAATAAAGAACCTATTATTGAGTTCTTAAATTCAAATATGGCGCTGATGGAATGGATGATTGCGGAAGGTTATCAGGACGAGCGTACTCTGCGTCGTCGTATTGATAGCATGAAAGCCTGGTTGGATGATCCACAGTTATTAGAACCTGATGCTGATGCAGAATACGCTGCAGTCATCGAAATTGACTTGAACGAAATTAAAGAGCCTCTATTGGCTTGCCCGAACGATCCTGACGACATCAAACCGTTGTCTGAGCTTCAAGGTAATAAAATCGATGAGGTGTTCATTGGTTCATGTATGACCAATATCGGTCATTACCGCGCTGCAAGTAAAGTGTTGGAAAATATGCGTAACTTACCTGTTAAGTTATGGATTGCTCCGCCTACCAAAATGGATAAATTCCAGCTGACCGAAGAGGGCGTATATAGTACGTTTGGTCGTGTTGGTGCTCGTACAGAAACACCGGGTTGTTCCCTGTGTATGGGGAATCAGGCACGTGTAGCTGATGGCGCGACTGTTGTTTCGACATCTACACGTAACTTCCCGAATCGTTTAGGTAACAATGCCGATGTTTATTTATCTTCTGCTGAGCTTGCAGCGGTGGTAGCAAGTATCGGACGACTGCCAACCGTGGCTGAATATCTAGAAGCGGTTGCAGGGATTAAACCAATGGCAGCGGAAATTTATCGTTATCTTAATTTCCATGAAATGGATGAATATCGACGTGCTGCCAGTTAACCTATAGTGGCATCAAGCAAAAAAGGCTGTTTTCTTTATTAGAAGCAGCCTTTTTTTATATCCAGGGTAGTAAATGAATACATCTGTACAAGTTATTTCAAACTTTCAATTGGCGCTGGCATTTATCCCGGTCATTGTGGTTTTACTGATGATGGTGCGCTGGTCATTAAAAGCTGGCTTTGCGGTGTATGCATTAATTCGCATGCTGATTCAGTTATTACTGGTGGGGTATGTATTAACAACGGTATTTGCTGCGGAACAATCATGGATCGTCATGCTGGTCATGTTAGTCATGGTTAGCACTGCCAGCTGGATTGCACTGGGAACGGTCAAAGACCAACGGCGCGCACTTTATCCCATTGTTTTTATCAGTATTTTATTGGGTAGTGGGCTCACCTTAATGTTAGTTACCCAGGGCGTGATTGGTCTTTCTCCCTGGTATGAACCACGGTATATGATTCCATTAGCCGGGATGATTTTTGCTAACGCGATGAACAGTGTGAGTTTGGCAGCAGAGCGGTTATCTGCAGAATTATCACGAAATATCGATTTCATCACCGCCAGGTATGAGGCTTTTCAGGCTGCTTTTATACCAACGATTAACTCGATGTTAGCTGTAGGTTTAGTGTCTTTGCCAGGCATGATGACCGGACAAATCTTATCAGGGGTGTCTCCCATCACAGCTGCTCACTATCAAATTGTAGTGATGTGTATGATTTTTGGTGGTTCAGGTTTATCGATTGTATTTTTCTTATGGCTGTTTAAAGCACGAATGAATTAAATTTCACGCGACAGTGCTTCGGTAGCGCTAAGGAGTTTTCCGCTTTGAAATAGAAACTGCCAGCGTCGTCCACCTTTTTGTTGCCATAACACGGCAGCACGAATACCCGTAAGAAGCAGAGCTCTTACCCGATTAATATTATCAGGCTGTTGTAGAAAGCCGGGATCACCATAGACTTGAATGCGTGGTTTTAACTCACTTAAGGTGCGTTGATAAATATCAGCAAAACGAGCAATTACTTGTGGTGACAGTATTTCACCGAAGTAATCTATCTGAGAGGGCACCTGCTGAATTTCGCGATCTATTAATGCCAGCATTTCAGGTTGCTTGGCTAATTGACGTTCAAGATGAAGCAGGCTGATAACATAACGCAATAGGTTTACATCTTTCTTGTCTTTTTTCTTGGAAAGCTGGGTGTTGAGTGCCTCAATTCCTGTTCGTAATTGACTGACTGAACCATACACAGATTCAGTATCTGGCGCATTCTCAACCAGCAAACTTTCCAACATGACTTTCATATCAGCACTATTTACCTGACCGGTTTCAGCGACTTGTTGAACTAGTGATGCAGCTTGCACGACGGCTGTAATAGCAATGGTTCGATCACGTAAACGGGGACTTATACTCATGGATGGATTCCTGGTGCATCAGTCGAGACAATAATCCCACCACCCAGACAATCATCGTCCAGATAGAACACAACAGATTGGCCCGGTGTCACCGCACGTTGTTTTTCATCAAACTCAACCTGAATATGACCGTTCTCATCCTGAGTTATCGTACAAGCTTGATCGGGTTGGCGATAGCGTGTCTTTGCTGCTGCACGACATGGGAACTGTGGCGGATGGCCAGCTACCCAAGAGAGTTCGTCTGCCGTTAAGTTTTGACTCCACAACCAGGGATGATCTCCCTGAACAACGTAAAGAATCTGATTATCCATATCTTTACCGGCGACGAACCAAGGTTCGCCAGTGCTATCTTTTCGACCACCGATACCCAGTCCCTGACGTTGACCTAATGTGTAATACATAAGCCCCGCATGCTGACCAATCTTTTCACCTTCTGGTGTTCGCATCTCACCAGGCTGAGCCGGAATATAGCGGCTTAGGAACTCACGGAAATGACGCTCGCCAATAAAACATATACCCGTACTGTCTTTTTTATCATGATTAATAAAACCGGCTTCTTCAGCAATACGTCTAACTTCGGTTTTTGGTAAATCACCCAGCGGGAAGCGTGTTCGTGATAATTGTTCCTGACCAAGCGTATATAAAAAGTAGCTTTGATCTTTTTTGTGGTCTCTGCCTTTTAACAGATGAAATTGGCCATTTCGTTCTTCAACACGTGCGTAGTGGCCGGTAGCAATGATGTCGCCGCCAAGCTCAATAGCATGATCGAGAAAGGTTTTAAATTTGATTTCACGATTACAAAGAATATCTGGATTGGGTGTACGACCGGCACGGTATTCGTCTAAAAAGTGCTTGAAAACGTAATCCCAGTATTCCATGGCAAAGTTTGCTTCATGAAAGGGGATGCCAACAGTTTCAGCAACAGAGCTGGCATCTTTACGATCTTCTTCGACAGTACACTCACTTTCATCAGCGAAGTCGACCCAGTTCTTCATGAACAGGCCTTCAACATGCTCAAATTGCTGTTTTAACAATAATGCGGCGACAGAAGAATCGACGCCGCCGGAAAGTCCGACGACTACTTTATTTACATTGCTCATATTTAGTTACGTAAAATATCCAAAGGATAGCGGTGACCGTCAATATAGTCTTGGAAACAATCGCTTACAAGTGTACTACGCAGATCCGCTTGTCTGCGGCGTACCTCTTCAAAAGGTAACCAGAGGGCCTGGTGGATATCATCATCCAGCGGTTGGTCAGGATCATGATCCGACACTGTTCCTGAAAAACAGTAACGAATATAGGTTTCGCCCTTACGCGGGTGAATCCAGCGATATATTCCGACCAGTGATTGCGGATGAAACGTCCAGGCAGTCTCTTCCTTTGTCTCACGAATCACTGCGTCGATAAGACTTTCGTCTGGTTCGAGATGGCCGGCTGGCTGGTTTAATGTCATTTTGCCGTTGATTTCCTCCTCGACCAGAAGGAATCGATCGTTCTGTTCGACGACGGCGGCGACTGTTGTTCGAGGCTTCCAAATCATCTCGCCATTTTATCACGTCATTGGCATTAACGGAGAGCCATTGACCTGGTTCCAGACTATTTAGTTGCCACGGACCAATTGCCGCTCGTACTAAACGAAGTGTTGGATGTCCGATAGCTGCTGTCATACGTCTGACTTGACGATTACGTCCTTCTGTAATTTTCAGCTCCAGCCATTGTGTTGGAATAGATTTTCGTTCACGAATCGGTGGCTGTCTATCCCAGATAGTCGGTGGACTTATCAGACGTGCTTTTGCAGGTTGAGTGAGTCCGTCTTTTAGTTCGATACCTGTGATTAATTGTTCTAACGCCTTAGTGTCTGGAATATTTTCTACCTGAACCCAGTAGGTTTTTTCTAATTTAAATCTGGGATTCGCTATTAAGTGTTGTAACTGACCATCATCAGTGAGTAATACAAGTCCTTCACTGTCACGGTCCAGTCTCCCAGCAGGGTAAATATGTTGGAGATTGATATAGTCCTTTAGCGTCTTACGACCAGCTTCATCGGTAAACTGTGTCAGCACATCAAAGGGTTTGTTAAAAAGTATCAGCTTAGTCATGATTAGTGTGTGAACGCGTTTAATGATAAAATGCTCAACTTTTTTATCATAGAGTTGTTTAGTTAAAACGTTTATTGGTCAGGTGATGGTTAAGCATCACGTTTAATATCAATCAACTACGCTTTATCTGGATGATAAAAAATTAAGCTGATGATGGCTTTTAATGGCGGGCCAGGTATTGATACTATACCAGTGCAGGCTAGCAAAAGCCGATGGATATGACATCCTGATATTGTTAGCGTAACAGTTATTATCTCCATATTACTCAAGGAGTCTTTATGGCATTAATAACTGTGGATGTGAAAAACCATAATTAAATCTATCGAGTTTAATGGTGATAGCATCAATAGGTTGTAGTGATTATGCTGCAGCTGTAATCCAAAACATCTAAGTGAGGAACGTAAATGAAAGTTGCAGATAATACTGTTGTAGTCATCGACTATACCCTGACAGATAACGATGGCAGCGTCATCGATAGCTCTGAAGCAGCAGGTCCATTAGCCTACCTTCATGGTGCGGGTAATATTATCCCAGGTCTGGAAGATGCACTGAATGGTAAAGAAGCAGGTGATGCAGTGAAAGCAAGCATAGAACCTGCAAAAGCCTACGGCGAAAGACACGAAGAATTAAAACAAGATGTACCACGCGAATTATTCAGCGGTGTTGATGATGTTCAGGTTGGTATGCAGTTTCAATCAGAAACAGAGCAAGGCCCAGTGCTTGTGACTGTTGTTGATATCAAAGATGAAACCGTCACAGTAGATGGTAACCACCCATTAGCAGGTGTACATTTGAATTTTGATGTAACTGTCCGTGAAGTTCGTGAAGCAAGTGCTGAAGAACTTGAGCATGGTCATGTTCATGGCGAAGGCGGTCATCATCACTAATAAGGATTTGTCCTTATAGTTGATGACTTAACTGTCTATGGAGAGACGGGCGTAAGCCCGTTTTTTCGTTTGGAATAGTGAATATGCAGGATTTAGAAACGCTTAATCGTCTGTTTGGTAAAGAGGCTAAAGTGTGCTTTGTTGAAGGGCAAACAGGTATGCCTATCATTGAGGTAAGCACAAAAAAAGCCTCTGCGACGATTGCTCTCTATGGAGGGCAAATATTGTCGTATAAATCAAATGGAATGGAACATGATCTTTTTTATTTGAGTGACAAAGCCATCTACCAACAAGGCAAAGCGATACGTGGTGGTGTACCCGTTTGCTGGCCATGGTTTGGAGAAGATCCCAGTAATTTAGGTCGGCAAGCTCATGGTTTTGCCCGTAATTTGCTATGGAATGTGCTTGACTGTCAGTTACACGATGATATTGCTGAAATCACATTAGGTTTGGAATCTACAGCAACCAGTAAACAGTGGTGGCCGAGTGAGTTTCGTCTACGCAAGAAAATTGTCATTGGTGATCAGCTCGATATTTCCCTGACTACTGAAAATAGAGGTGAAATACCATTTAGTATCTCAAAAGCGCTACACACGTATTTTTTGGTTGGTGAGATTTCTCAGACCACGGTGGTAGGCTTAGATGGGATCGATTATCTGGATAAAACTTTAGACTTTTCTAAACATACACAGGTCGGTGACATTACGCCCTTTGCTGAGACCGATCGTGTCTATCTCGAATCTCCCGCTCATGTTCAGATTATTGACCAATCGTTGAGCCGAAAGATTGATATTGAACAATCTGGCGCAGATAATATTGTGGTTTGGAACCCCTGGACCCGAGCTTCGTTGTTGAATGATATGAATGCAGACGATTATGGGCATTTTATCTGTGTTGAGACCGCCAATGCGCTGGCCAACAGCGTTATTATTGCACCTGGTGCATCGCATCAGATGCAGGTTAAATACAACGTAAGTTCAACAGCATCGTCACCTTAATGGAAGAGCTGTTTAAGACAATATGGAGTAACGAAACATGGTTATGGGCCTTAGGCATCATTTCCATCCTGAGTTTTGTTGCTTCATTAGTCTTTATCCCTTACCTGATTGTGAGAATGCCAGCCGATTATTTCACAGCAGAAAAGAGACATAAAACACCTTGGGCTGATAAGCATATTGTTATCAGGACAGTACTTATTACGTTGAAAAACTGCTTGGGACTTGTGTTAGTGGTAATGGGACTAGCCATGCTAGTTTTACCTGGGCAGGGGTTGTTAACTTTATTTATCGGTCTTATCTGTCTGAATTTTCCAGGAAAATATCGTCTCGAAAAATGGTTAATTCAACAAAAAAGTGTCCAACGCTCAATTGACTGGTTACGGCAGCGTGCAGGCAGTGAACCGTTGAAGTATGACTAAATCAGGTCCATTGTTCTCGCAGTGATTCACGATGAATTTTTAACCATTGAATAGCGATGATAGGTATCGCAGACTGAATACGGCCAGTTTCAACCAGCTTATAAGCCTCCTCGAATTTCACAACGCTAACCGCAATATCCTCATCCTCTTCGGCAAGACCATGAACGCCACCCACCTCAGAGGTGTCTACTTTGCCACAGAATAAGGTCAGACATTCTGATGTACCACCGGGAGAGGTATAGAAAGCATTAATTTTCATCAGCTCCATCACTTCACAGCCAGCTTCTTCATGAGCTTCTCGGATAGCGACATCTTCTGGTGTTTCATTTTCTTCAACTGCACCAGCGACAATCTCAAGTAACCAGGCATCTTCCTGCTGTTTTGTCAGAATGGCTCCGGCGCGGAACTGTTCAATAATCACCACTTCATCACGATAAGGATCATAAAGCAGCACTGCAACACAGTCGCCCCGATGGAAAACTTCTCGATCAACAACCTGGCTCCAACCACCATGATAAAGCGTATGTTGGAGTGTGTATTTCTTTACGCTAAAAAAGCCTTTGTATACGGTTTTCTGATTGAGTACTTTAAACGACTTTTTAGTCATGTGAGTCTATTGTGGATGTGTTGTTGTGATGGATAAATGCCTGCTCATAGTCCATGCCCTTGAGTCGGCGAAGGACAGCAGTGAAAGTTGTCCCATCTTCTATGTGTTCAAGTTTTACAGGTAAATATGCAAGGGAAGGGGCACACCAGAGTGTGGTTTCACGTTCATTGTCCTTGTCACGATGGCGCGTGAGCTTTACGGCATCAATTTCACCCATGGGAGTTTTGATGCGTTCCTCACCCAATATGCGTATTTGATAGGTTTTCAGTTTGCCACCATCAGCAATACGATAAGTAATTTGATCACCTTTATGTTTGATTAAATCGCGCATCAAGCTGATTTGGTAGACCAGTTTATCAAGTGTGTTAGGTTCGATATCCAATTGCCACGGATGTTCTCTATCATCAATCTGGGCTGTCATATCCAGCCAGTTAAATTTCATTTCCAGCCGTTTTTCTTTTTTACCACCTGTTCGAAGGTAGCGATAAAATTGTGGTTGTACCACGTTGTCTTTTAATCTCCACAAACTGGTTTCTTCAATAATGTCCGGTTTGAAGAAGGAAAATACGCCTTTGGCCTGCGAGACAGAAGTAAAGTGTCTGAGACCCGTCTGGTCAGTTTCAAGGGTACGCTTTAATTCTCCCGCTTGAATCCCATTTAATTTGACGGCGTAATTAGCTGAAAAGTCAGGTATATCTGCCGCCAAAGACACTTCTGAGGCAATGAGCAGCAAAAAAACACTGAACAATGTACGCATGATTAGTCCTGTTTAGAGTTCACCAGTTTTTGTATGGCAGCAGGATAGAGCTGATGTTCCTGCTCGAGCACTCTTGCGGCAAGACTTTCAGCAGAATCATCAGCCAGGATATTCACTTTTGCCTGCATAATCACGGGCCCATCGTCCAGTTCAGCTGTAACGAAATGAACACTGGCGCCATGTTCTTTTTCGCCAGCATCAATAGCACGCTGATGTGTATTCAGTCCTTTGAACTTGGGTAGCAGGGAGGGGTGAATATTAATCAATTTATTGCGATAGTGTTCAACAAATCCTGAGGTGAGAATACGCATAAACCCAGCTAAAATGACAAAGTCAGGTTTATAGTCATCAATCCGTTCAGCTAAAGCTTTATCAAAACTGTCTCTGTCTGAAAAGGTTTTGTGATCGACCACTGCCGTGGCGATAGACTGAGCTTTAGCATAGTCAAGCCCCGCAGCATCAGGACGGTTGCTGATGACCGCACTGACGGTCGCATCGATCTGTTGAGCATCAATGGCTTCAATTATCGAGCGCATATTGCTACCGCGGCCGGAGATTAAAATCACCAGCCGCGTTTTGTTTTCGTTGCTCATCATCGTTATTGGATATCGACTATTTCGTCAGCTGCATTGGCTGTTTCAATTTGACCGATTAAACTTGCTTGTTCGCCAGCACTATTCAGTACGGCTAAAGCTTCAGATACATCATTCTCTGCAACCACGATTACCATACCTATCCCGTTGTTAAATGTGCGATACATTTCTTTATCAGTGACATTGCCATTGTCTTGAAGCCAATCAAATACAGCAGGACGTTGCCAGCTGCCAGAGTCAATGACGGCTTTCACACCTTCAGGGAGAACACGTGGAATATTCTCCAGCAGGCCGCCACCAGTGATGTGTGATAAAGCATGAATACTGACTTTCTCGTTAAGCTGTAAAAGTGATTTAACGTAGATTTTGGTAGGGGCCAATAACTTCTCCCCCAAAGTAGCACCATCAAATTCAGTTTTTAATGATTGACCGCTACGTTCAAGAATTTTACGGATGAGTGAGTAACCATTTGAATGAGGGCCTGATGCAGCAAGACCTATTAACTTATCACCAGCGGCCACTTTTGAGCCATCTATGACCGCTTCTTTTTCCACTACACCTACACAGAAACCCGCAAGATCATAATCACCTTCTTCATACATGCTTGGCATTTCAGCGGTTTCACCACCTACTAAGGCAGCACCTGCTTGCAGACAGCCTTCTGCAATGCCTGATACGACAGATTCGGCTATGTCTACGTCTAGTTTGCCGGTGGCATAATAATCGAGAAAGAATAAAGGCTCGGCACCTAATACAGCGATATCATTCACACACATAGCGACTAAGTCGATACCGATAGTGTTGTGGATACCAGACTCAATCGCCAAGCGTAATTTAGTGCCGACACCATCCGTACCGGAAACTAAAACAGGCTGTTTGTATTTATCGACGGGTAGTTCAAAAAGACTGCCGAAACCACCTAAACCTGCCATGACGCCAGGTCGACGGGTTTTTGCTGCGTGGGGTTTAATGCGATCGACTAAGGCGTTACCAGCTTCGATATCAACGCCAGCATCACGATAACTAAGAGAGGTGCGAGAAGAGTCCACACTGTCGGTCATAATGTATTCCTGAAAATGTTGTGCATCACATGCTTAAAACAGCGTGTTAGAATACCACAATGCACCGATTATTTTATGCCCTTATTTTGTTGTTTTTCAGTTTCAGTAGCCATGCTGCTGAGGTGAATGATCTTTATCAGGCAACCGCTCCTGTCTCCACGCAACAACAAAAGGAACGCGACGAACTCGCACCGGAATTACTTAAGCAAGTCCTCATCAAAGTCGTCGGAAATCAATCTAAAGTTAACGAAGCTAATATTGCTCCAGTATTGGCCAATGCACAGCAGCTCGTAGAACGCTATGAATACATACGCAATAATATTGAAGCAGCGGATTTAACTCAGCCGGATCAGCTTTCATTGCGATTGAGTTTTGATAAAAATGCCGTTAATGATGTTATTCAAGAGCTCGGTTTGCCACGCTGGGGGAAAGTCAGACCTGACGTACTGGTATGGTTGGTCACCGATATTGAGGGTGAGCAAACCTTACAGGGTTTAGAAAATATTCCACAGTTTATCTTCAAATCTTTACAACAGGCAGCACAAGCGCGTGGATTGCCCATTCTTATGCCATTGATGGATTTGCAGGATCAATCTGCTCTGAGTGTTGAGGACATCTCGTCTATGAATGATGAGGCTATTCGAGCTGCCTCTGAACGTTACAGAGCGGATGAAATTCTGATTATCAATATGTCGGTTAGTAACGATACTGCAAAAATCATCTGGCAATCGGGTACTGATGAGTCGTCTCAACGCTGGCGCTCTGAAGGTTTAGTGGATGCTTCAATTACTAGAGGCTTAGGTGTGTTGGTGGATACACTAGCGACAGAATATGCCCAACATAGTTTGCCTACTAATACCGGCAACACCTTCTCCATGCAGATTGATGAGGTAAATAATTACGGCGACTTTTCAAAAGTCATGGCTTACCTGAATCAAATCGATAGCATAGAAAATATTCGTGTTAACAATCTTGGCGACAATATTCTCGACTTAGATATCCGTTACAGTGGTGATCCAGACGTATTGAACCGCATTCTGTCTGTTGGCGGACTGTTAACTGAGCTGACGTCAGCAGAGCAGGCCACGACAGATAAAAAATATTATCGGTTAACCCCTTGAGCTTACGTGACATTCCTAATCTGATGTCAATATTACGAATTTTACTGGTGATTCCCGTGGTATGGGCACTGGTAGATGAACGTTATGCGCTAGCATTGATTTTATCTGCTGTTGCGGGTATTTCAGATGGTATTGATGGGTTTCTGGCAAAACATTTTCACTGGCAGTCTCGATTAGGTTCTATTTTAGACCCAATAGCGGACAAACTCCTTTTAGTGGCAAGCTTTGCCACATTAGCCTGGATGGATCTGCTGCCATTGTGGCTGTTATGGTTGGTGTTGGCTCGTGACGTGATTATCGTTTCTGGTGGCTTGGCATATCACTACTTCATCGGTGAGTTTGAATTGCTGCCCGTGTGGAGCAGTAAGATCAATACCGCTTTGCAAATCATATTGGTGTTATTGGTCATTATTTCGCAACAGTGGTTTGCTGAACTAACACTGCTTATCAGCATTGGCGTGTGGGCCGTGGTAGTGAGTGTGATTTTTAGCGGTCTTGAATATATTCTTACTTGGGGAAATAAGGCATGGAAGCAGAAAGCAAACCATTAATGAGTGATGCCAACAAATTTTTGTTAGTGGTGTTGTTCATTATCGCAGGTTGGTTACTCTTTGAACTTTCTCCTGTGTTGATGCCCTTTTTTATTGCGACACTTTTTGCCTATCTGGGGGATCCCCTGGTAGATAAATTAGAAAGTTGGAAATTATCCAGAACCATGTCTGTCAGCCTGGTGTTTGCTGCTATTTTTATTGTCGTGGCCTTAATGTTGTTGGTGATGCTGCCTCTATTAAGTGCTCAGATAGCAAAATTGTTTACTAACCTGCCTGATTATTTAACTCAGACGCAAAGGCTCATCGAACCATGGTTGAACTCTGTGGGTTTACCTACCGATGTATTCAATTTCCAAACGGTGAAGCAGGCGCTCAGTCAATATTGGTCTGAAGTTGGGCAGGTCGCGGGAGGTATTTTTAGCTATATGACTCGCTCTGGTATGGTGTTGGTTCAGTGGCTGGGTAATTTAGTACTAATTCCTGTGCTCACTTTTTATCTCTTACGTGACTGGGACATTTTAGTAGCTAGGTTCAGAGAGTTACTACCACGACGTTATGCTGAGACCTTTATTGAGATGTCATTACAATGTGATGATATGTTAGCCGGCTTTATGCGCGGCCAACTTATGGTGATGTTTTCACTTGCGGTGATATACACGCTGGGTCTTACTCTCATCGGTTTGGAGTTAGCTTTATTGCTTGGTGTGATTGCCGGTCTGGTGAGCTTCGTGCCATATCTAGGGCTGATTGTCGGAATTTTATTGGCGGGTTTGGCCGCATTTTTTCAATTTGGTGAATGGTTACCAGTATTGCAAGTGGCTATTGTGTTTGCTGTTGCACAGGCGATAGAGGGCATGGTGCTGACCCCACGCTTTGTTGGTGAACGTATCGGTTTGCATCCTGTGGCTGTGATCTTTGCTGTGTTGGCCGGTGGTCAGTTGTTTGGTTTTACCGGTGTCTTACTCGCTTTACCCGCAGCAGCTGTGGCGATGGTGTTATTACGGTATGCACATCAACGCTATATTGATAGCCATTTATATTCCTAAGTCTTAGTCGAGTTTATGTCATTAGCTGAAACACAATTAACGCTACGCTTGTCTCCACAGGAGATTTACAGGCTAGATAACTTCTTGTTTGCCAAGCAAGAAACCAAACATGCCTTGCAGACGTTTTGTCAGCTAGAAGAGCTGGATTTCTTATACCTGGCAGGTGAAAGTGGTACGGGGAAAACGCATCTGTTGATTGCTTGTGCAGAGTCCGTTCAGCAAATGGGAAAAAGGGTGATATATCTGTCCCTATCTGAGCTGGTGAAGACGGCAGAGCCTGCTGCCTTGCAGGCTATTGAGCAGGCTGATCTACTCTGCTTGGATGATGTTGATGCTATCGCTGGTTTGCCTGAGTGGGAAGAGGCGGTTTTCCATTGTTTTAATCGATTACATGATGCGAAAGGGCATTTGTTAGTGTCTGCACAACAGACGCCAGCGAATAGTTCAATTGACTTACCGGATTTGCGCTCGAGATTAGCGACAGGGCTTGTGTATCAACTGGTAATGATGACAGATGAACAAAAACAGCAGGCGCTTATTTTACAGGCACAATCTCGTGGGTTAATGCTGACAACGGATGTTGCCCAATATTTACTGCGTCATTATGGGCGTGATATGCCCGCTCTTATGGCGGTTTTACAAGAGTTAGATAAAGCATCATTACAAGCAAAACGGAAGCTGACTATTCCATTTATTCGACAAGTTTTGGCGAATGGCTAGGCAAACACTGACGTTAATTCTTACTGAATTCTCGGCCATTGTCGCCAATCCAATAAATCAATCTCTTTTACCTCAGTCGTTAAGAAAACTGATAAAAAGAGGCCAATTTATCGCGTCTGAAGATAAATTGATGCAGCTCTTAATAGCATTGTTTTCAAAAGAAACAATGCGTTGTGATGACTTTCCAATGGCCAGCTTAAGAGGTGGAACAGCGTTCAGTCTCTGTGTGGATCCATGTTATTTGCAAGCTGATAGAGATCAGCTGTTATTATTTCATCGAGGCTTAACGCTTAAGCCAGCTGAAGCTGAGCAACTTATTGATACTATTGCATATCTCTTTGATGATTTAGGTGGGTCTCTGACTATGCATTCCCCCAATCAATGGTTACTGACAATGCCTATCAAGCCAGATGTTGAATTTATGGGGCTTGATAGGGTCGATCATCATGCGGTGGCTGAGTTTTTACCTAGGGGCGCTGATGCTGGATTATGGATCCGTTTATGGAATGAGATTCAGATGGCGCTATTTGATTGTCCGGTGAATCAGACTAGAGAAGCTGAAGGCAAAGTGCCGGTCAATAGTGTCTGGTTCTGGGGGAAGGGTGCCATGCCTACTGAGTGGCATGCTTGGTCACATGTGTCTGGTCAGCATGAAATACTGGCGTCTTTGAGTGACCATAGTGGTTCGACATGGCGAGATGATATTCATGATTTTTCTGATATTCAGGCAAATCAGGCGCTTCATCTCGTGAACTTTGATTCAGATAAAGATTGGGCTTCGCAATTGGAAGCACTTGATAAAAATTGGTTTACGCCTATCTATAAAGCATTGAAACGTTTTCAACTGGATAGCATCAATATTATTATTCCGGGCTGGGGACATTACCAGTTAACCTCTGCAGCTGTATGGAAAATCTGGTTATGAGTGTATTGCCTGACATTGTTGCGCGGTCTCATGATGGCTGGGAAAAGCTCCCTGAGACATGGCCAGACAGTTTACGAAAAATCATGGCCGCACGCGGGATTACTGATGTGGAGCAGTTATATTTTGAACTGGCTGACTTACCTAGGCCAGAACAACTGCTTGGTATGCAGGCGGCGGTTGAATTATTAGCAACGGCATTAAAAGAGCAATGGAAAGTCACGATTGTGGCTGACTTTGATAGTGACGGTGCTACTAGCTGTGCTTTGGCGATACGTGGTTTACAGTCAATGGGCTTGAAACAGGTTCATTATATTGTCCCTAATCGTTTTATCCATGGTTACGGTCTGACACCGGCTTTACTTGATGATATTCCAGAGCTTGAACAGCCTGACTTACTTGTCACTGTGGACAATGGCATTGCATCCATATCAGGGGTAAGAGCGGCGCATCAACGTGGTATGAAAGTGTTGGTGACTGATCATCATCTTGCCGGTGAGGCCTTACCAGAAGCCGATGCCATTGTGAATCCAAATCAAGCAGATGATCCATTTCCCTATAAAAACCTGGCTGGTGTGGGTGTCTGTTTCTATGTCTTACTGGGACTAAGGCAGTATTTACGAAAAGTTGGCTGGTTTGAAGAAGTGTCTTTGCCTGAACCCAAAGTGGGAGATTGGCTCGATTTGGTTGCCTTGGGGACGGTAGCCGATGTGGTACCTCTGGATAAATTAAATCGTACCTTGGTCAATCATGGGTTGCAGCGGATTCGGCGGGGGAGAGGCTGTACTGGAATACAAGCACTGATTCAAATCGCCGGCCGTGAAAGAGAAAAACTGGTCTCTTCAGATTTAGGATTTAGTATAGCGCCCAGATTGAACGCGGCTGGTCGTATGGAAGATATGGGCCTCGGCATTAATTTACTGCTAACAGAGAATAATCAGCAGGCACTGAATATCGCCACACAGCTGGACAGTATTAATCTGGAAAGACGCGCTGTTGAACAAACAATGCAAGTCGATGCATTGAAGATGCTGGAACAGATTGATATTGAAGAAAATACCTTAAGGACCGGCTATTGCTTATTTGATGAAGACTGGCATCAAGGGGTGATTGGTCTTTTAGCCTCTCGTATTAAAGAAAAAACCTATCGTCCGGTGATTGCTTTCGCCCCTGGGAATGACGATGAGGTCAAAGGATCGGCTCGTTCTATTCCTGGCATACATATTCGAGATGTCTTAGCTCGCGTAGCAGCAAAACATCCTGAACTGTTAGAGCGCTTTGGTGGACACGCCATGGCAGCAGGTTTAACAATAAAAAAAGGGGATTTAGCCCGGTTTAATCAGGCTTTTGAATCTACACTCAATGAAATGGTGTCATCCGAGACATATTTGCAGCAGTTACCTTCAGATGGTGAACTAAGTGAAGCAGACTGCCAATTATCTTTTGCTGAGTTATTAACAGAAGCCGCACCCTGGGGACAGGGATTTGAAGAGCCCAGATTTCATGGCGTGTTTAAAGTAAGTCATTTTCGTCTGGTAGGGCAGCAGCAGAACCATCTAAGATTGCAACTTGAGATGAATGGGTACAGGCAAATCAATGCCATGGCATTTGGTCAGGATAAACCGAGCTGGTTAGCTGAAAACAGTTTAGTATTAGTCCGTTATAAAATAGCTGTGAACGAATTTCGTGGCCAAAAATCCTTGCAGTTCCTGGTTGATGAATTAATGCCAGCGAATACAGATACACATAACTGACCATCAGTCATATCAGGTAGATAAGCCATGTCCACTCATCAAATTGCTGTGTTTAGTGCCAAGTCATACGATGAACGCTTTTTATTAAAAGCGACTGTGCCTACGCTTGAGTTTATCTGTCATGAAGTCACACTCAATCCATCAACCGCGGTGATGGCACAAGGTTATGAGATTGTCAGTGCCTTTGTGAATGATGATTTAAGCCGGGAAACCCTTCATATCTTAGCGGCAGGTGGCACACGACTAATTGCTTTGCGCTGTGCTGGTTATAATCAGGTCGATCTTATAGCTGCGAAAGAATTAGGGGTGAGTGTGGTCAACGTTCCTGCCTACTCACCTTACGCAGTTGCTGAACATACTATTGCACTGATGCTGTCATTGAGCCGGAAAATTCCCCGTGCCTATAACCGTGTGCGTGATGGTAATTTCTCTCTGGATGGTTTGCTCGGCTTTGATTTTTACCAGAAAAAAGTTGGGATCATTGGCGGTGGCAAAATTGGTTTATTAGTCGCAGAGAGGATGAGGGCATTTGGTTGTGAGGTGATGGTTTATGAACCTATTAATTCGCAACACTGTATTAAACAAGGCTTCCAAACGTCCGATTTAACGACACTTGTGAAACAATCAGATATTATCAGCCTGCATTGTCCGTTAACCAGTGACACTCGCTACATGATTAATCATGACAGCATTGCCAATATGAAAGCGGGTGTCATGTTAATTAACACCAGTCGCGGTGCGCTAATGGATACCCGGGCTGTGTTAGATGGGCTGAAATCTCAACAAATTGGCTATCTTGGTATTGATGTGTATGAACAAGAAGGTAGCTTGTTTTTTGAAGACCATTCACTGGATATTATTCAGGATGATTTGTTTCAACGCTTGTTAACCTTTCCAAACGTGTTAGTGACTGGGCATCAAGGCTATTTTACGCAGGAAGCAGTTCAACATATTGCCGAAACGACAGTGACGAATGTGTTGGCTTATCTCAACGGTGAACGTTTACAAAATAGAGTAGGCGTGTGACGGCAGTAACAACACTATTCGAGCGCATCGAAACAACGATGCCTGATTTTAAGGCGCGTCCACAACAGGTACAAATGAGCGAGTTTATTGCTCAGGCCATGTTAAAACCACCTCAAAAGCGAATTGCTGTTGTTGAGGCACCGACTGGTGTAGGTAAAACACTGGCTTATCTGTCCGGCACCATACAAACCGCATTGTTACAAAAGAAAACGCTGGTCATTAGTACGGCGACAGTTAACTTACAACAACAGCTTATCCAAAAGGATTTACCGCGGTTTTCTGCCGCACTGGAGGAGCCTATACGCTTTGTGCAGGTAAAAGGTCGTCGTCGTTACGTCTGTCCAAGTAAATTAAGTCAAACTGCTACAACTCCTGAACAACAATCCCTCAATATCGATGTAGATGAAAAGTATCAGCAGGTGCTTCATCTCGCCCAGGCGAAACAGTTGATGAGCGAGTGGGAGAATGAAAGCTGGGATGGCGATCGAGATAGCCGTCGCGATAAAATTGATGCAGATCTGTGGCAGCAGATATCAACAGACTCAGAAGGATGTGCCGGAAAAAGCTGTTCCTTTTATATGCGTTGTCCCTACTATAAATTACGTCGTGAAATGACGGCTGCTCAGGTTATCGTGGCAAACCATGATTTAATTTTAAGCGATGCCGATCTGGGTGGCGGACTGGTATTGCCAAACCCTGAAGAAATCCTGTTTGTATTTGATGAAGCCCATAACTTGCCACGAAAAGCGTTGGATCATGCCGCCAAAGCATTAAATTTTATTCAGCTTTATCAAACTACTGAAACAGCAGACAGTGTGCTGAAAAAAATTCCATCCGCTTTAGCTTATCGACAACATGATTTTGGTTATATGCTGTCAGAATTACGACGGGACTTACCGGCAGTCATCAGCCATCTGCAACAGATTGAGACGATTTTGCACAGTGATGGCGTCGTGCAGGATTTATTAGAAAAGCATATCAGTGAGTCGCGTATTTTCTGGAATAGTCCCTTGGTGAATGCCTTATTAATACCGTGTCAGGGTTTATTGCAGCGAGCCAATTCCATATACAAACATTACTCGGTATTAGCAAAATGGATTAAAGAGGGACTGGAAAAAACACAGTTGTCCAATAAAGTGGGTGAGGCCTTATTACCACAAGTGGGCACCGTCCAGAATATATTCGGTTACCTGATTGATTTTATGGCTTTATTTCTCGAGCCAGATCAGGAGGACCGCCCGCCTAATGTGCGTTGGCTTTCGGTGGAATCGTTTTCTAAACAGCAAACCTTGGTCATCCATGCTGGCCCGATGACCGCTGCCTACTTTCTTGATCGAAGTTTATGGTCACGTTCCTATGGTGTGGTGCTGACCTCAGCGACTTTACGGGGTATGGGCTTGTTCCACCGTTTTAGACTTGATTGCGGTTTGCATCGCTTTGATGAACAGCATTTTCTAGCTGTGCCATCGCCGTTTAACTATCAAAAACAGGCGACCTTGCGTATTCCTGATATGCGCTTTCAGCCAAATGAACAACAGCAGCAATGGCAACAAGAAGTCGTCAGAAAGTTGACCGATATTATAGACACTAAAGAGGCAACTCTGGTGCTGTTTACCTCAAAACTTGTCATGGAAGCGGTATACAGACAATGTCCAGCAGCGATTACAGCCATCACCATGGTGCAGGGTGATAGCTTGTCACCTAAAAACATCGTGCATCGGCATATTCGTCAGATCGAATCAGGTAAAGGCAGTATTATTTTTGGTTTGGATCGGTTTGCAGAAGGTGTGGACCTCCCCGGTCATTTATGCACGCATGTGATCATCACTAAACTGCCATTTCCTGTATTTACCAGACCTATAGAACAGGCGAAACAAGAGTGGATAATCCGTAAAGGGGGCCAGCCTTTCACTGCGCTGTCATTGCCAGCTGTGAGCGTAAAACTCATTCAGGCATGTGGCAGGTTACTGAGAAAGGAAACCGATTCGGGAAGAATTACTATTCTTGATAAACGTTTATTAACAAAGGGTTATGGTAAAAAACTGCTTGCCCATTTACCTGATTATCAACTTGAGCAGTCATAACTTCCCATTGAGCAGGAAGCGCTTCCTAAATCAAAAGGATTTTCTGTCATGGTGATTGGGAGGTTCTACTGCATCTATTCCATCCTCAATATTCTATTCTATTTCTCAAGCTAGATAGTCCAAGAACAACTGAATTTTATTTAACCTGAGGAAGGAATCTGAAATGAAAAAAACAACTCTTGTTGCTTTAACTACATTGAGCCTTGTCGTAGCACCTGCGTTTGCTGATATTGAAAACAGAACATTTTCTGAGCAATTACAGTTACAAAAAACACAGCTACGCCCACATGCTTTCAACTTTTTCTCAGACCGTTATATGCAAGTGCAAGCAAAAAAACAGCCTGTTGTATTGAGCTTTAAAGAGCAGTTGGATAGCCAAAAAACGCTACTTCGTAAACAACAGTTTAATCCTATCAGTGATGCTTATTTACAGACGCACGCTCGTCAATCATAAGCACGTTTCAGATTGAAATAAAAAACCCGGCGAAAGCCGGGTTTTTTTATGCCTTATTCAGTACGGCTGGTGACTTCTAGTAAGTGATAACCAAACTGAGTTTTGACAGGGCCTTGTACAGTTTTGACTGGAGCAGAAAAAACAACTTTATCAAACTCTGGCACCATCATTCCGGGACCAAATTCCCCTAAGTCTCCACCTGAGCGACCAGAAGGGCATGAAGAGTGTTCTTTAGCAATATCAGCAAAATCGGCACCTTGTTCGATTTCACGTTTAAGTTCTAAACAGATTTCTTCACTATCAACTAGGATATGTCTTGCTGTTGCTTTTGCCATGTTATCTCTCTAATTTGTGATAAAAGCCGCATTATATCAGTTTAGGCAAATTTACGGAGGCGACTCAGTAAGGCTTGAGCTGTGACTTCTGATGATTGTGGGTTTTGTCCAGTGATTAATAAACCATCCTCACAGCAGAACGGAGCCCAGTCATCAGCTTTATGGTAGTAGCCACCAGCGTCTTTTAATTCATCCTCAAGTAAAAATGGAACAACATCGGAAAGGCCCACAGCATCTTCTTCTGAATTTGAAAACCCAGTGACTGACAGGTTTTTAACCAGGGGTTCTTCGGTGAGTGTTTTTACATTGAGTAACACGGCTGGTGCATGGCAGACTGCGGCCACTGGTTTATCTTGAAAGATGAATTGCTGAATGAGTTCAATCGATTTCTCAGAGACAGTCAGATCCCATAAAGGACCATGGCCTCCTGGATAAAACACCGCATCATAATCATCTGCCTGAACACTCTCTAAGACCAGAGTATTGGCGAGTGCTGCTTGAGCTTCTTTATCTTGCTTGAAGCGTGTTGTTGATTCTGTCTGTGCGTCTGGATCGTCACTTTTGGGATCCAGTGGGGGCTGGCCACCCTTTGGGCTGGCAAGCGTGATGTCAACGCCAGCATCTTTGAAGACATAATAAGGAGAGGCAAACTCCTCTAACCAGAAACCGGTTTTTTTACCTGTATCACCTAAGGTATCGTGAGATGTCAAAATCATTAAAATTCGCATGTGTCTCCCTTTTTGTATGTTGTCTTATGGGGCTGTATTGACCACTAACATTTGTGTGGCGCCTTTTTGAAACTGGTAGTCGACTCTCTGTTGTTTTACCTCGTGCCCTTGTCGACTTAATTCTTTTACTATTAAGCCTAGATGAGGTGAGGGTGTATTGTCCAACCCAACAAGAGGGTAGACTCTGACTTGGCTGGCAACTCGACAAAGTTCATGCATCGAATCGAGATGAAATTGAGCATCGAAATGTTCACTATATAAAAACAAAAAATGTGAGCATAGCGCCAAGTCGAACTGCTTATTTGCAAAAGGTAATTCTGGTAGTTGAGCAGAAATGTAAAAGGGAGATGATGCCGGCAGGGCATAGTCATCTAAAAACAGTTGCATCGATCGCATTCTCTGCTGATACAAGGCCTCGGGATTAGCGAAAGCTGTCCAGAAAAAATCATCTTGATGCGCTTTTACCTGACCGATAACTTCCTCTGCCACCACATTAATACGTGTTTTAATCTCCTCAGCAGTAAACTCATAGAGGGGATCCACAGACGTGACTCTTGCACCTTGCTTTCTTGCTTCAGTATTAAAACTGGCTGGTCCGTCAGCACACGCCAATATAGACGATTGCAACTCACTTTCGTGAAGTAGAAACATGTCTTGATATTCCTGCAGACTGCGTCCCCAAGGCACGGTAGTATTCAGTTGCATATGAAATTGTAAATATCGATTGTGACTTTCAAGTTAGTAATAACCACTATGGGGTCCTAGGGATTTTGCCT
>NZ_DBNG01000031.1:34569-67827 GCF_002299105.1 Methylophaga sp. UBA678 | reverse complement strand
TATGCAGAGGATTGCAAATCCTTGTACGCCGGTTCGATTCCGACCCCAGCCTCCATTTTCAAGCTCACACAAAGACATCAGTATCAGGCGCTTTTAAGCGCTTTTTTTATGCCTGTTATTCTAAATAGGCACGGCTAGAGTGAGTTTGTCTCTGCCATTGGCTTTCGATTCGTACAATGCTTTATCGATAACACAAAATAAATCTCTTGTGTTGGCAATGGGGAACAGATCCGTGTGGTATAGACCTGCGCTGATTGTGGCGTTGATGTGTTGACCTTCGAAGTTAAAGTGATGTGACCGGGTTTGGTTGATTAACTCTTGTATGATGTCTTGTGCTCTTTCAGATGGTAACCGGTTTAATATAACAACAAACTCCTCACCACCTACTCGATAGGCTTTGTCGCTATCACGCCCTTGGGATTGTAAAATCTCTGCAAACTCTTTTAAGACATGATCCCCTGCTAAATGCCCATAGGCATCATTAATCTTTTTGAAAAAGTCGATATCGATAAGCGCGATACCAAAAGGACACTGGTTTGCATGAAAGCCTTTTATTAAGGCTTCTATTTCGAACTCTAATGTAAGCCGGTTATTTAAGTTAGTGAGTGGATCTTTACTGGCGAGATCTTTGAGTTGTTTATTAGCTGCTTCCAGTTTGTACGTGCGTAATTCTATCTGTTCTTCGAGACTATTCAGCAGCCGCTGTTCAGCTTCACGTGATTTGATAACTTCTTTTGCCATCGGTCTAAAGATAAAAATCACTTCAAGGACAAGCGTGAGCAGGGTGATTAACCAGAGTCCAACTTCCAGGTTCTTGATGATACGGAGTCTTTCATCACCTTCGAATTGATATTGATTGACAGCTTTATCTAAATCAATAAGTAAATCTTCGGAGACATTGTCGATTTGATTCATTAATGTCAGGAAGGTGTGTTCGTCCTCAGTGTCGATAAGCTGTGTGGCTGTATTCAAGTATTGATTGACACGATCATAGAGGTTGATATCACCAAAATAGAGGTGTCGGATAGCTTCTGACTGTTCGAGTGTTTGATTATTTTTCAGTTGGCCTGAGGCAAGTTGTTGATTAGCCTCACCCATCTTGTTTATATGCTGAGTTAAGGCATCCTCGGTAATATCTTGTGCTAAGTGTGTGACAAAGCGTTGTTGATATAAACGATGGATGTCGAGTGCAATATGTTGACTCAACATGCGTTGACTGCCTGAGATATTGACGACATAGGCCGTATTATCGACATCGGATATGGCAGATTTTAATGTGTAGGCAGCGAAACTGGACAGTATGGCAATAAGCACAACAGCCAGCATGTAGCGCTTGGTGATAAGTCTATGCAGTGCGGGCTGTGTATTATCTGCCATAATATCTATTCATTTATATTATCGCTCATGAGATATCTCTCACTCATATATACCTTGCCTGTGAGCACATGGCTAGTCTAATTCACATATTAAACTATAACCATAAGTTTTCTAAGGATTTGAAATCCCAATCAGCAGGTTCTTCTGGTCCTTCGATGCTCTCTTTACAGCTTTTTGCTGCCAAATCGATCACTTGTATAGGAATGGGGGCGTTTGAACGCGTTGAGAAGAACACTTTCACTTTGGGTTTGAGTAAAGACTCTGTTCCGGGTTCAACCACCACAGCTAGGCGCTGTGAGGTGAGACGAACCAGTGAACCAATGGGATAAATCCCTACAGATTTAACAAAACTATTAAAAATTTGTTTATCAAAATGACCTTCCCATTTCGACATTTCTCGTATGGTATTGGCGGGTTCCCATGGTTTTTTATAGGCTCGCTCCGATGTTACGGCATCGTAGACGTCACAAATAGCCGCCATTCGGGCTAAAACCGAGATTTCATCAGCAGGCAGTCGGTTTGGATAACCGGTACCGTTCATTTTTTCGTGGTGATTTAAAGCAATATCGATGACTTCAGCTTCGGCTCCACCATCTTGCAGAATTTTGGCGCCAACGATGGTGTGCTTTTTCATCACGTCATATTCAGAATCAGTGAGTTTGCCGGGCTTGTTTAATATATCGAGCGGCATGGCTGCTTTGCCTAAGTCATGCATCAGCCCGCCGATGCCAGCAAGACGTGTTTGTTCTTTATCTAGACCCATTTGATTGGCAAGTGCAAGCATGAGTGCACAAACCGCCACAGAGTGCATATAGGTGTAATCATCATGCGTTTTTAAGCGGGCAACACTAAGGATGGCGGCTGAATTACGTTGAACCAGAGAATCAATCTCGCCCACTAAGGGAAGGGTGGTGTGAGGATCAATGGCTTTGCCCAAGCGAATGTCATTAAACATGGACATGATTTGGGGTTTGGCATCCTGACACAGTTTTCTTGCACGCTCTATTTCATTCTCTATTGATGAAGAACTAGGCACCGGTTTGGTTTCTGCTGACTTGCTCTCTTCAACTGCCTCTGTCGATGCTTTTTGCTCGACTTTGTTTTCAACTGTTGCTGGGGCGGACGTATCGTCTCCCTTGTCAGTATCTATCCAAAGATCTTTTATGCCAGCGTCATGGATGCGTTTAATGTCATTGGGATCAGTAACAAGAAAGCTGCTGCGAATGAACGGATGCTGGATCCAGGAACCACCAAGCTTCTGAATATACATACCAATGCGTAATTCAGAACTGTTAATACGCTTTATCAAGACTGTTCTCCCTCAAATCAACATGTTTTTTATAGTTATGAGTCAAACATACCTTGCATTGACCGGGGCATCAATAGCTATTTCTATCATCTTGGTCTGAGCAGTTTAATGCTGAGATCATTAGTCTATGACACCTTGTTAATGTTGCTATATCCAGCGATAAGCCATAAGCCGGGAGAATGGCGATGGACTTTGTGTTGGCTAAAAAATGATCATTTAATAAGAGGATGTTAATCGATGTATAGAAGGGTGGTGTGATTGATATGTTATTCTCAGTGGCACTATTTTCACCACAAGATTAGGAATGAAGTGTGACCAAAGCACCCATATTGAATGAAGGCAGCAATTGTTGGCAAAAAAAGCAGGCAAAACAAGTTGCAGTGTTAATTGATGGGGAGAATTATTTTGGTGCATTGCATGCCGCGATCCAGCAAGCGAAACATACCGTCTACATACTTTCCTGGGATATCGACAGCCGTATGCAGCTTATCAGAAATGATGAGCAAACTAGTGATTTGCCAGCAGAGCTGGGCGCATTTATCAGTGAAGTGCTCAACCGCAATCCAGATCTTGATATCTATATTCTCAATTGGGATTGGGCGATGGTTTATACCATGGAACGTGAATGGTTACCCATGTATAAGCCTGCTTGGAAGTCTCAAAAAAGACTGCATTTCAAGTTAGATGGAGAATGTCCTTTAGGGGCATCGCAACATCAGAAAGTGGTGGTTATCGATGATGATATTGCCTTCTCAGGTGGCTTTGATATTGGCAAAAGCCGTTGGGATAGCTCTGCACATAAAGCGGATGATGCCAGACGTACCGATCCTGATGGGCATCGATATCCTCCTTTTCATGATGTGCAAATGCTGGTTCAGGGTGAGGCGGCAGCCGCTTTGGGCGACCTGGCTAGAGAACGCTGGCTTAAAGCCACGGGAGAACAGCTGCAAAAACCGCCACAAAGAACAGGGACTGCCTGGCCGGATTATATTGAGCCGTGGTTTGAAAATATTGAGGTGGCCATCAGTCGAACCATACCTGAATATCACGAACAAAAAGAGGTTCGTGAGGTAGAGCAGCTGTATATGGACAGCTTAAAAGCGGCTGAAAACTTGATCTACATGGAGAATCAGTATTTCACGTCCTGGAAGATCGCAGATTTACTAGCTGAGCGACTTCAAGAACGAAATGGTCCCGATATTGTTTTAGTTCTTCCATTGATGACGGGCGGCTGGCTGGAACAGGCTACCATGGATGTTTTGCGTTTTCGTGTGGCTTGTAAGCTGAAAGAAGCAGATACGCATAATCGCCTGAGGATTTGTTACCCACATCGCGATGAACTGGGTGGCTCTTACATCAGTGTGCATGGCAAAATCACAGTGATAGATGATCGGCTTATGAGAGTGGGGTCTGCCAATCTGAGTAACCGCTCTATGGGGCTTGATAGCGAATGTGATCTCGTTATCGAAGCCGATACAGAAGAGAATAAAGCGACTATCAGCCGTTTTCGAGAGCGTTTACTGAGTGAACACTTTGGCATAACAGAAGACCAACTTAGACAAAATCTTTCTCAGGAAACCTCTTTGATTCGTTTGATTGATGCTGGCCAGGATAACGCACATACACTGCGTGAACTTGACTGCCGTGTATCCGATTATGCTAACCAGATGTTACCGACATCTGCGGTGGTGGATCCTGAAAGACCCATCGATTCTGAAGAGTTGACCAAAATGTTTATCCCTGTTGATGAGCCAACATCCGCCAAAAAACAATGGTGGAAAATTGTGGCCGTGTTGGCTGTTGTGCTCATCATGACCGCCATCTGGCGGTGGACACCACTGAGTGAATGGTTAAATCCCGAGACGCTGCAACATGCAGCAGAGGGCATAAAATCACATCCATTAACACCACTGATTGTTGTGGGTATTTTTGCCGTAGCCGGACTGATTGCTTTTCCTGTAACACTATTGATAATTACGACGGCACTGACTTTTGGGCCGCTATGGGGAAGTGTGTATTCAATCATTGGTTCATTAGTGAGTGGTTTGATGGGCTATGCCGTTGGTCATTACCTGGGACGAAATACCATTCAGAAACTTGCTGGTTCCAGTATAAACAAACTAAGTCGTCGTTTAGCTAAGCATGGCGTTTTAGCTATCATTACTGTCAGAATTATTCCCGTGGCTCCGTTTACGGTCATCAACATGGTGGCAGGTGGCTCACATATTAAAACCCGCGATTTTATTTTAGGAACAGTCATCGGTATGCTGCCCGGTATTTTAGGCATCACCGTTTTTGCTGATTCTTTGATGCGAACTATCCAAAACCCAGACCCCACTCAGATTGGAATTTTCATTGCTGTAGTGATTGCCGTTGGCAGCATTATGTATGGATTAAAACGTCTGATTAACCGAAAAGAAGACAAATAAAACACTGAATGGAGATTACCTTAGCAACCTACAATATTCACGCCTGCATCGGAACTGACGGACATTTCGACCCGTTCAGAATTGTTGACGTGATACGTGAAATGGATGCCGACATCATTGCTTTGCAAGAAGTCGAACATCATATGGTCAATGATATCGATCTGCTTGATTTTCTTGCTCAGCAGACCGGCATGATTGGCATTGCAGGCCCAACCATGTTTCGGGAGAGTCGACACTATGGCAATGCCGTTTTAAGTAAATTTCCATTAACGTCTCATGAGCTGATTGACTTAAGTCTTGAACCCCATGAGCCCAGAGGGGCAATTCAACTCAGGCTGGAAATCGAGCAACATCAGCTTGTGATAATGACGACACATTTTGGTTTAAAACCAAAAGAACGTCAGTTTCAGGTTGAAAAACTCATGAGTCGCCTTGCTGAACATGAGGTCGATACGGCGGTCTTGATGGGCGATTTAAACGAATGGTTCTTATGGGGACGGACATTACGTCGCTTAAAAGCCTATTTTGATACCACACCATCCAAAAAAAGTTTCCCCAGTTTTTTTCCTGTATTTGCCTTAGATCGTATCTGGGTACATCCACGTAAACACCTACTTTCCTTGAGTGTTCATCGAACAACGCTAGCCAAGAAAGCGTCTGATCATTTGCCTGTTGTGGCAAAAATCCTGTTCTGACAATTTGAAGTCAGTGTCTCAAATTGTTAGGGTAAATAAAGTTTTAGAAAACAAAAGTATCTCCATATTCACTCAAGTGAATAACATTTCAAGTACATACCCGCAGTCAATTCGGAAAAATAAATGATGAAAGTAAGGACCAGCTTGTCCACGAGAAGCATGATCTTTAGTCAATGCATCGTGGCGTCTATGGCCGTGTTGCCAATACAGTCAGTCACTGCTGAGGAAAATACGGTAGAGCAGTTGCAATCTCGATTGAAAGCACTTCAGGCAGAGTTAGAATCAACACAGGCGGCTCTTGCAAAAGCAGAACAAGAAAAACAACTTTCTAATGCGAAACTGGAAGAACTCTCCCGAGCTGAACCAACATTAGAGCCTGACAATAAAATTCGTTTTGGTCATCTCAAAGTGGGCGGTGCTATCAGAGCAAATTATGCCATCGGTGATTACCCCGAAACCGGAGGTGCCTCGCGTTCTTTTGATGATGGCGGTAATTTCGCCTTGGATACTTTTCGTATCAATTTGGATTATGAAAATGGACCATATCTCGGTAAGCTAGAGTACCGCTGGTACAACGGGTATAACTTTCTGCATACAGGATGGTTAGGATACCAATTTGACGAGAATCGGCAAATACAAGTTGGGGTAAATAGAGTGCCATTCGGGCCAGGCCCATACGGCATCTCACAAAGTTGGTTTTTTGATCAACACTACTATCTTGGTTTGTCCGATGACATGGACTTGGGTGTCAAATATCATCAATCCACAGATAACTGGGATTGGGATGTCGCCTATTACGTCTCAGATGAAGGTTCATATACCGGGTCCTCTCATCAGAGTGCTCGTTATTCTTATGATGTGGTGAATGAATCGGGTGATGGTTACGAGGAACGAAATCAATTTAACCTGCGTGGCATAAGACATTTTCAACATGGCGAAGTAGGGACTGATTTAGGCTTCTCTCTTCAATATTCACAGTTAAAAAGCCGAGGCTCGCAGGATGATGGGCATCATTACGCATTATCAGGCCATATGTTGAATAAATGGCAGGCATTCACATTGGCTACACAACTGACTTATTACCGTTTTGATGTCGATCGTAATCAACCTTTAGGTACCAACAAATTAGTCCAAATGGGCGCTTACGACTTCCCCAGTACCACAGCGGCTGAAGCCTGGTTACCAGCTATCTCTCTAAGTTATCGTTACGATACTGACCAACTGCCTTGGTTGGACTATGTCATGCCTTACGTCGAGTACAGTGTCCTTCTCAAACAAGAGCATGATTTTAACGATAGTGCCTTAGCAACAGTTGGTGCAGCTTGGGCGAGTGGTAATTGGTACATCTACACAGATCTAAGCGCCTCGAACGGTAATGAATTTATCGGGGGGGATGACCCATTTGGTGATCGTCTCGGTGCTAATCAGAATGATGACTGGCAGACACGTTTTAATATCAATTTTGGCTACTACTTCTAGGTGCTGAATATTCGTACTTACAATAATAATCATAGAGAGAGTCCGTAATGACCGAGCAGACGATAGATAATAAAAAACCTCGCAAAGCAGAAATCAATCCTCCCGTATTTTTTGGTTCGGCCATTTTAATTATCGCTTTTGTTATTTTTGCTGCTTTCTTTTCTGATACAGCATCAGCCGTATTTAAAGATACTCAAAGCTGGATAGTCGATACTTTTGGTTGGTTCTATTTATTGGCTGTCGGTTTTTTTCTAGTGTTCAGTATTGGTCTGGCTATGACTTCATATGGCGCCATTAAGCTTGGGCCTGATCATTCCGAGCCTGATTATGGCTATTTATCATGGTTCGCCATGTTATTTAGCGCTGGTATGGGGATAGGCTTACTCTTCTTCGGTGTTGCAGAGCCCATTATGCATTTTTCGGCTCCCCCCGTAGGTGAAGGCGGTGATATAGCGGCAGCACGTGAAGCCATGTCGATTACCTTCTTCCACTGGGGACTGCATGCCTGGGCAATCTATGCCGTCGTGGGTTTATCTTTAGCTTACTTTGGATTTAGACATAACCTGCCATTGACCATTCGTTCATCACTTTACCCTTTAATCGGCGAGCGTATTTACGGACCAATAGGTCACGCCGTTGATATCTTTGCTGTACTGGGCACCATGTTCGGTGTTGCAACCTCACTGGGATTGGGCGTGTTACAGGTCAATGCTGGTCTCACCTATATGTTCGATTTACCAGCTGAATCTGTCTCGCTGCAAATAGGCCTGATTGCTGCCATCACCGTACTCGCTACGATTTCAGTTATTGCTGGTTTAGACTCGGGTATCAAACGTTTATCAGAGCTAAATCTGGGCTTGGCTATTCTATTGATGTTGTTTGTTCTATTTGCTGGACCAACGCTTTTTTTACTACAAACGTTTGTGCAAAATACCGGTAATTATCTCAGTGAAGTGGTGAATAAAACTTTCAATTTATATGCCTATGATCCTAACGGTTGGATAGGTGGCTGGACATTATTCTATTGGGGCTGGTGGATTGCTTGGTCACCCTTTGTCGGTATGTTTATCGCACGAGTTTCAAGAGGCAGAACCATTCGTCAGTTCATTCTAGGTGTGTTATTTGTGCCGGTAGGCTTCACCTTTATGTGGATGACTTTCTTTGGCGGAACAGCTATCAATATGGAATTAGGGGAGCTGTCTGGTGTTATATCTAATGCTGTGAGTGAGAATAATGCCATTGCCATTTATGCCATGTTCGAACAAATGCCTTTTAGTATGATCTCGGCTGGCTTAGCGACGATATTGGTTGTTACGTTTTTTGTCACCTCTTCGGATTCGGGCTCTTTGGTGATTGATATGATCACATCCAATGGTCATCCGAAACCTCCGGTTTGGCAGCGTATTTTCTGGGCCTTAACTGAAGGCTGTGTTGCTGCAGCATTGTTGTTAGCTGGTGGTTTAAAAGCATTGCAAACAGCTTCGATTGCTGGCGCGTTACCCTTTGTCGTCATCATGTTGCTGATGTGCTTTGGTTTGATGAAGGGACTCAGAATGGAAGGCATAAAACGCCTTATTATTGGTGTTCCCCAAACACCTGTTAGCACAGGCAGACAAGTGAGTTGGAAGCAACGCCTGAAGAACTTGAGTGAATATCCTGACAAAGCAGCTATGCAAACTTTTCTGCTTGAAGTTGTGAAGCCTGCTTTGAAAAAAGTATCAGCTGAGTTAAAAACAACGGGTGTGGATGCTGATATTGTCAGTAAAAAAGACTCTATTGAGTTAGTTGTATCGTATGGCGGTGAAAGAGATTTTGTCTATGGTGTTCACAGCGTCAGACATTTAATGCCTAGTTTTGCTTTGGATGCATTGGAAGATGATGACGATGAGACTAAGCGCTATTACCGTGGAGAGGTATACCTGGCTGAGGGTAGTCAGCATTATGATTTATATGGATACAATCAAGAGCAAGTGATTGATGACATTCTGATACAGTACGAAAAACATATGCATTTCCTGCATATCGTTGGGGACAGTTAAATCAGGTTATAAACAGTAGCAAGATTTTCCTGTTATTTCATGGTATTGTCCCGAAAATAAGCATGATTGGAGAGAGAAAATGCGTTTATTTTGGTTCAGTTTAGCCGCCTTAGGCCTTGGTTTTTCGGGTGTTTCTCATGCCGGTAGCAGTGAGTATCTGGATAGTTACTCCTGTGGTAAAAGCGCCATTGAAATAGGTATGAATATTGATGAAATCAAACTGATGTGTGGTCAAACCTGGCAACCCAGTAATGTTGTAAAATCGGTTAGACCTGCATTAGAAGTAGGTAAAGATGGTGAAAGACTCCAGGATAATTTTGAAAAGTGGATGTTTAAGACCGTCAGGGATGGCAGTACCCACGTCTTGTTAAAAAATGGTGAGGTCATTCGAATTTTTACTACGCAATAAGCCGGGTTTATTCAGTTTGATTTAAGTTTGAATCGCTATATTCGTTACTGATAAACCAAGTAAAAAGCGATGTATACGATGAAATCCTTCCTGACATTGTCACTGTATTCATGTCTGATGTTTATAGCTATGCTCAGCCTTTCAACTGTGCGGGCAGAAGAAAGTGCCACTGTGGCCAGACAATTATTGAAAGAAGGTAAAATCATGCCACTCCAGGAAATACTGACAAAGGCGGCCATGATAAAGCCAGGCCAAGTCATTGAAACGGATTTGGAAAAAGAAAATGAGCGTTATGTCTATGAATTAGAAATTCTCGACAAAGACGGTCAGGTTTGGGAACTGGAGCTGGATGCGCAGACAGGTGAATTCGTTGATCTGGAAAATGAGGATGATTAATGCGCCTGTTATTAGTAGAGGATGACCCTTCATTGGGGCCCAATCTTCAAGACTCTCTCAACAAAGCAGGCTTTGCTACGGATTTGTCGACGGACGGTATTGATGGCGAAGCCATGGGACAAATCGAACCTTATGACCTGATCGTTCTGGACTTGGGCTTGCCTGGAAAGTCCGGCCTGGAAGTACTCGAAAACTGGCGAAGTCAGGCTAATTCAGTCCCGGTGATTATTCTCACCGCACGAGATGCATGGGAAGATAAAGTCTTAGGCTTTAAAGCAGGCGCCGATGATTACCTCGCCAAACCGTTTCAGACAGAAGAGTTGATTGTTCGAATCAATGCCGTTTTACGTCGATGTACGGGACAAAATCCAGGTGCCTTGAGCTATGGGGATTTATCTTTGGATGAGGCTGAGCAAGCTGTCATAGTAAAAAATGGTAACAAACACAGCCTGACAGGTACTGAATTTAAACTGTTACGTTACTTTATGTTGCATCCAAAGCAGTTACTTTCCAAAACAACCCTCACAGAACATGTCTATCAATTAGATAGCGATAAAGATAGTAATGTAATGGAAGTGTATGTTAACCGCTTACGGCAAAAGATCGGAGCAGACTGGATAATGACACGTCGCGGTCAGGGGTATATTTTTGGTCAGCAAGACTGATGCGATCAGTCCGTAGCCGTCTCTCCATTGGCTTGGCTGTTTTTTTAGCAGCATTGTTATTAGGTCAGTGGCTATGGCTGACCTTCACCATAGACCGCTTGATTGAAAAACAGGTTATTACGCGTTTACAAGAAGAGACGGAAACCGTACTCGCACATATTCATATTCAATCTGATGGTGAAATCGTCTTAGATAGCAGACGTTTGAGCAGCAGCTATCAACGAGCCTTTTCTGGTTTATATTTTTCTATACAGTCCATCGACCATCAGATTTTTTCACGATCTTTATGGGACTTTGATCTCACTATACCTGCTCTAAGTATCGGCTCCAAAGCGACACTTTACCTTCAAGGCCCTGGTGAACAACCATTAATGGCCGTTTCTGCTGGCTATCTAAAGCAAGGTAAACAGATCACCATTACAGTGGCAGAAGATATTGCTTGGATGTTGGAGGATAAGTCTCATTTTCAGTGGACCTTTACGGTGTTATCTCTGCTTGGCGTTTTAGCTTTATTAGCTTTTCAATTCTGGATTGTCAGACTTGCTCTGAGGCCTCTCAATAAAGCTAAGCAGGAATTAAAACTGTTAGGGCAAGGTGAGATTGAAAAAATTGATGAACACGCACCAGATGAAATTCGACCTTTGCTGGTTGAGTTAAACCGTTTGATGTCCAGTATGGTGGTTAAGACCCGTCGATCGAGGCAATCACTTGGTAATCTCGCACATCGTTTAAAAACGCAATTAACATTATTGAATCAGATTGCTGATACAGAAGCGATGCAACATAATTCTGAAGGTAAGCAGGCAATCTATTCGCAGACAAATGAAATCAAACAAATTATCGACCGAGAGTTAAAGCGTGCTCGTGTTTCAGGTATGACTTTGCCCGGTAAAGGTGTCGATATAAATGAAATGGTGACCAACCTTGTCGATACATTGAAACGTATCTATCAAGATAAAGAATTAAAGATCAGCTGGCGAGTGGATAAACAACTGCGCTTTCATGGTGACAGGGAAGACTTATTAGAGCTCTTGGGTAATATTCTTGATAATGCTTGTAAGTGGTGTGACAGTAGAATAGAGCTCAATATATATAGCGATAATGGTATTCGTATCTGTGTTAAAGATGATGGTCCAGGTTGCCATGGGGATGACTTAGCTGCACTGACTCAACGCGGCTTCAGAGCGGATGAGACCACACCTGGAAGTGGGCTTGGTTTAGCAATCGTGTTTGATATCGTCGAGAGTTATGACGGGTCAATGCATTTTTCTGAATCCCCGAAATGGGGAGGACTACAGGTAGATATTCACCTGCAGTCCTCAGTTTCGACCTAGAACCAATCTTTAGTCGTTTTGCGAACTTCACCGGTTTTGGCGTCAATGAGAACTTCCCATTCGACAGCATCAGCATCGACGATTTCAAATTCATAATCCCAACCCTTATCGAAGGCACGATCTTCAAGATCAGCATCTTCAACGATACCTGGTTTAGCTTCTAGAGCTTTAGCTTGGGCTTCTTCTAAAGAGATAAGACCAAAACCTTCAGAGATTTTTCTGATTTCACGAAGGTCATCAGCGTCTAAATCTGCATGAGCGACACCTACCTGCATCAGCATTGTGGCCGCACCAATTAAGCTAATTGTTTTCAAGTTTTTCATTTTTGTGCTCCTTTCGTTGAGGTACGGTTCACATATTAGTGGCCCAAACTTAAACGAAGCTGAATTTATTTCAGATAAAGGTTTACTTTCAGTTAGGGAGCTAACTATAATGAGATATGCTTCAAGTCAAAGACTTGCCAGATAAGGCAATATTAGAAAAATTTGCTTCACGTTACCCTGATGCGGATGTTGATGCAGTGATGCAGTTTCTTCATCTGTTAGGAGTGGCTTCTGAGCTTTCTATTGGTTTGGATAAATTTCTCAGTCGCTATCAACTACTTCAAGGCCGGTGGTGGGTCCTCATCCTATTGATGCGTGAAGATAACTTTGTTTCTTCACCATCTAAGCTCGCTGAAAAAGCGGGTGTCAGTCGTGCGACCATGACTGGCCTGCTTGATGGTCTGTCACGAGAAAAGTTGATAGAACGAATTGTTGATGAAAAAGATAAGCGACAAACGCAGATTAAACTCACGTCAAAAGGTCAGAAACAGCTAGATGATGTGATGCCTGATTATTACCAGCGTTTAGGCAAACTAATGTCGGTGATCGATAAAAATGAAGGCGAAACTTTAATGAGAGTACTGGGCAAGTTAAAACAAAACTTAACTATTTTTGATTAAGTTTATCCGTTTAGTAATACGTTTATATCTATGAGGAGTATGTAATGAAGAAGTTTTTAGTTTTTTTATTCAGTATGTTTTCTGTTCAACTACCAGTGGTAGCTGAGGAGCTATCTGTAAACAATCAAGTTGATTTTGCAAATGCTCAATGGAATAAAGCATTTAATGCTGGCGATGTAGATGCGCTGACACAGTTGTATAAAAATGATGCCACCTTATCACCGGGTAATGGCGCTATATTAAAAGGTAGAGATGCCATCGGTCAGTTATTCCAGAGCTTTGTCGATAATGGCGTCACAAATCATCGTATTGATACGGATAGTATCTATGTGTCGGATAATCAAATAACACAAATAGGCTATTGGCAAGCTGATGGTAAAAATGCTGAAGGTGAAAAGATTAGCTTCGGCGGTGTTCTATCATTAGTTCTGGCTAAAACAGAAGAGGGTGAATGGGTCATTCAGTCTCATATCTGGAATATGCAGCCATAAATTAACACCATTAATTCCCAAAAAAGCCCTTCACTGAAGGGCTTTTTTTTTGCTCTGAACTCAAATGGTGCAAGTTATTTCATATTGGTGCGAAATAAGTATATAAATTACTTAATTAAAGGCGTCTCAGTTATCTCTCTTAATAAAATCAATGGCTTAGTGTTTTGGCACAGTGTTTGCCATAGTAAGCGGACAATGATTTACGGAGAGATCCATGAGAGAGAAGTTAGTCCTAATTGGTAATGGTATGGCTGGGGTGCGAACACTGGAAGAGTTGCTCAAACTCGCACCTGATAAATATGACATTACTGTTTTCGGTGAAGAACCTTACGGTAATTACAACCGCATTATGCTTTCACCTGTGTTGGCAGGTGAAAAAACGATTGATGAGATCATGATTAATGATCTGCAGTGGTATGAAGATAACAACATCAAACTGTTATCTGGTAAAAAAGTGACCACAATTGATCGTTTAAATCGAGTCGTGACAGCTGATGATGGTAGCACTGAAAACTATGATCGTCTTTTGTTAGCCACAGGTTCACGCCCATTTATGTTGCCTATTCCGGGCTCTGATTTAGAGGGGGTGATCAGTTTCCGTGATATTGCCGATGTCGATACGATGTTGGAAACGGCTAAAATCCATAAAAAAGCCGTGGTCATCGGTGGCGGCTTATTGGGTCTGGAAGCAGCCAATGGGCTAATGATTCAAGGTATGGATGTCAGCGTTGTTCATATTAGTGATGTGTTAATGAATCAGCAGCTGGATAAACCCGCTTCTGATTTAATGCTGGAAGAACTTAGGGGCAAAGGGCTGACGTTTTTGATGGAACATCAGACTGAAGCCATCATTGGTCGTGACCGTGTCGAAAAACTTCGCTTTAAAGATGGCTCTGAAATTGACGCAGACCTGGTTGTGATGGCCGTGGGTATCCGACCAAACATCGAACTAGCCAGCTCAGCCGGTATTCATTGTGACCGTGGCATCGTGGTAGATGACACCATGCAGACCTTTGATCCTAGAATTTATGCCGTAGGTGAGTGTGTTCAACATCGAAGCCAAACCTTTGGTCTGGTGGCGCCTTTATTTGAGCAAGCCAAGGTGTGTTCAAACCATTTGGCCCAAATGGGGATTGCACGGTATATCAGTTCAGTGACCTCAACTAAATTAAAAGTGACGGGCATCGATCTGTTTTCTGCGGGTGATTTTCTTGGTGATGACGATACTGAAGATTTGGTATTTAAAGATGCAGCCAGAAAGGTTTATAAAAAGCTGGTAATAAAAGATAACCAATTGGTCGGTGCTGTGCTTTATGGCGATACAGTCGATGGGGCCTGGTACTTCCAATTAATGCGTGATGGCACTGATATTTCAGATATTCGTGAAAATATGTTGTTTGGTCAACATCATCTGGGTGATTCAGGGCATGGCCCGTCTAACTCGGTTGATGGTTTGCCTGATGATGCTGAAATTTGTGGCTGTAATGGCGTCTGTAAAGGTGATATTGTGCAGGCGATTTCAAAACATGGCTTGTTTACTTTGGATGAAGTCAAAGCCCATACCAAAGCATCAGCGTCTTGTGGATCATGTACAGGTTTAGTTGAACAGTTACTGGCATCCACTTTGGGCGGTGACTTTAATGACACACCCAGCAAGAAGCCAATGTGTGGCTGCACCGATTTGTCGCATGCTGAAGTCAGAGCCGCGATTATTGAAAAATCACTGAAAAACATTCCAGATTTGATGTCTGCACTTGAGTGGAAAACAGAAGATGGCTGCCACTCATGTCGTCCTGCTTTGAACTACTACATGTTAAGTAGCTGGCCAAATGAGTATCAGGATGATCCTCAGTCACGTTTCATTAATGAACGTGTGCATGCCAATATTCAGAAAGACGGCACCTATTCGGTAGTACCCAGAATTTGGGGTGGTGTAACCAACCCAAGAGAGTTACGTGCAATTGCAGATATTTCCGAAAAATACAATGTTCCCACAGTCAAAATAACCGGTGGTCAACGAATCGATCTTCTCGGTATAAAGAAAGAAGACTTACCCAAAATGTGGGCAGATCTGAGTGATGCTGGTTTCGTTTCTGGTCATGCCTACGGTAAGTCCCTGCGGACAGTTAAAACCTGTGTTGGATCAGAATGGTGTCGTTTCGGCACGCAAGACTCTACTGGCCTGGGTATTAAAGCTGAAAAAATGACATGGGGAAGTTGGACACCTCATAAATTCAAGATTGCCGTCTCTGGCTGTCCACGTAACTGTGCAGAAGCAACTATCAAAGACTTCGGTATTGTCTGTGTTGATTCTGGCTACGAACTTCATGTTGGTGGTAACGGTGGGATTAAAGTCCGAGCAACAGACTTTCTCACCAAAGTTGCCACCGAAGAAGAAGCCTTGGAGTATTGCGCGGCCTTTATGCAGTTATATCGTGAAGAAGCTCACTATTTAGAACGTACCGCACCTTGGATTGAGCGTGTTGGTTTGAAACATGTGACTTCAGCTGTGGTGGATGATGAAGTGAATCGTAAGCGGTTGGCTGAGCGTTTCCATGAATCACAAAAGAATGCACAGGTCGATCCTTGGGCTGAGCACGCTGCCAAATACAAAGATAACTATATCCCGATTAAACAAGTAGTGTAGAGGTAACTATGAGCTGGACTGAAGTTGGCCCCTTGGTCGATATTCCGAAAAAAGGATCACGTGTACTCGTGACAGCCGAGGGTGATGTGGCGGTATTTCGCACCTCAGGTGATCAGATATTTGCGTTATTTGATCAGTGCCCTCATAAAAAAGGGCCGTTGTCTCAGGGGATTGTTTACGATAACCGTGTGGCCTGCCCTTTGCATAACTGGGTTATTGATATGAATAGTGGCGAAGCTACTGGTCCTGATGAAGGCTGTACCCGCACATTTGAGACAAAAATTGAAAACGGTACGGTTTTTATTTCTCTGTAATCTGATAAAGAGTCTCTAATTTTGGCTGAACAACAAACGACAACAAAGACGACTTGTCCTTACTGCGGTGTGGGGTGTGGTGTTTTAGCAACCCCACTTGAAACTGGCACAGTACAAATTGAAGGTGATGCACAACATCCTGCCAATTTAGGCCGTTTATGTTCTAAGGGATCGGCACTAGGCGACACTCTCGATTTGGGTAACCGTTTGCTACACCCCAAAGTTGATGGCAAGCGAGTCCCGTGGGAGCAAGCCATAACATCAGTGGCTAGAGGCTTTAGTGAGATCATTGCTAAACACGGTCCAGAGTCTGTGGCGTTTTATGTGTCGGGCCAAGTGTTAACAGAAGATTACTATACGGCGAATAAATTGATGAAAGGGTTTATTGGTGGCGCGAACATCGACACCAATTCACGGCTGTGTATGTCATCAGCGGTGGCGGCTTACAAGCGAGCCTTTGGCAGTGACACAGTGCCCTGTAGTTATGAAGATATTGAATTAGCTGATCTTGTCGTGTTGACTGGTTCTAACTTAGCCTGGTGTCATCCTGTGATTTATCAGCGGTTGAAGCAAGCGAAAGAAGATCGCCCAGAAATGAAAGTTGTGGTGATTGACCCTCGCAAAACAGCCACTTGTGATATTGCTGATTTACATTTGCCGTTGCGGCCAGGCTCTGATGCCACATTGTTTAATGGTTTGTTGCACTATCTAAAAAAAGAAGATTACCTGGATCTTGAGTTTCTTGAAGCGCACACCGAAGGGTTTGCCTCGGCAACGTCAGTAGCAAAAGCATCCGCTGGCTCCATTCCTCAAGTGGCCGCTGTCACAGAGTTACAAGAGCAGGATATCATTAAGTTTTATCAGTTGTTTGCCTCAACCGAAAAAGTCGTGACAGTGTATTCTCAGGGGATCAATCAGTCGACGACAGGAACTGACAAATGTAACAGTATTATCAATTGTCATCTTGCCTCTGGGCGTATTGGTCAGCCAGGCATGGGGCCGTTTTCGTTTACAGGTCAACCCAATGCTATGGGCGGACGAGAAGTGGGCGGCTTAAGTAATCAGTTAGCCGCGCATATGGAAATTACTAATCCTGAACATCATGATCGTGTGGCACGCTTTTGGAAAGCAGATAATTTAGCCAAAGAAAATGGCGCCAAAGCCATTGATATGTTTGAGCAGATTGCCAGTGGCAAAATCAAAGCTATCTGGATTACGGCGACGAATCCCGTTGTGAGTCTGCCTGATGCCGATAAGGTCAAGGACGCATTGAAAAAATGTGAATTGGTGGTGGTGTCTGAATGTGAGGAGAATACCGATACCACAGCGTTAGCTGATATTTTGTTACCCGCCGCTGCCTGGGGTGAGAAAGACGGTATGGTAACCAATTCAGAAAGACGAATTAGTCGTCAGCGCTCATTCTTGCCCTTGCCGGGCGAAGCGAAACCTGACTGGTGGATTATTACTCAGGTCGCGAGAAAAATGGGATTTGAAGCCGCCTTTCCATTTGAGAAGCCAGCAGATGTATTTAGAGAACATGCACAACTCTCGGCTTTTGAAAATGAAGGTAGCCGTGACTTTAACATTGCCGGACTAGCCGATATAAGTGATGAGGACTACGACAATCTGATTCCCATACAGTGGCCAGTCATCAATAAAGCTGATAACGGCACTGCCAGATTATTTAGCGATAAGCAGTTTTTTACCCCTTCAGGCAAAGCCAGAATGATCAGTGTTGAACCTAAGCTGCCTTATCATCAGGTATCAGATGAATATCCCTTAGTTTTAAATACGGGTCGTATTCGTGATCAATGGCATACCATGACACGGACAGGTAGAGCCGTCAGATTGAACGCCCATATTCCGGAGCCGATGGTTCAGGTTCATCCGCTGGATGCAGCGAATTTCCATCTAGTGGATGGTTCACTGGCAGAAATAAAGAGTCGTTGGGGGGAGATGATAGTCCGGGTTGTGGTAACCGATGAGCAACGGCCGGGCAGTATTTTTGTCCCCATCCATTGGAGTGATCAGTACGCTTCAATGGCACGGGTTGATGCGTTAGTTGCTGCTGTTTATGACCCTATCTCTGGTCAGCCTGAGTCGAAACATACCCCTGTCAACATACGCGCCTATAAACCTGTTTGGCATGGCTTTATTTTGTCGCGGCACCCCATCACGGTCAAAGATGCTAACTACTGGGTGAAAGTGCGTGGTGCTGAATTCTGGCGTTATGAGATTGCTGGTCAGCATGCATTAGATGAGCCGGCTAAATGGGCACAACGACACTTAGGGGAAGAGGGCGAATGGCTTGATTTTATTGATGCCAAAGCGGGACGTTATCGAGCTGGACAAATTAAACGTAACAGGCTGGAAGGCGTTGTTTTCATCGCGCCAAGTCATGATTTGCCTGCGCGTTCCTGGTTATCCCAGTTATTTAGTTTAAGCAGTCTGTCGGATGCTGACAGATACAGTTTGCTGGTCGGCCAACCCAGCCAGGGACAAAAAGATGCAGGACAAATTGTTTGCTCATGTTTTGGTGTCGGTCAGAATACCATCAATGAAGCTATTCATTCCGGTCATGTTAATTCTGTGGATGAGATTGGTAAAAAACTGAAAGCCGGCACAAATTGTGGGTCTTGTGTGCCTGAGTTAAAACAATTATTAGCGCGCTAATGGTGAGTACTACCTTATTTAGAATACTGTCTGTCTGCAATGAAGCAGCTGAGGTGAAGTCGTTAAATGGTTGATTTTAAAGCCAGTTATTTATCAATAGTGGCTTAATTTGCAGAGGAAAAAAGAATGCCAAAACTTAAAAAGCTAAGCGTGATGTCGTTACTGAGCACAGGACTGGCGAGTATCGCTTTGCTACCTGCTACTGTCGTAGCAAATGACAGCTTTTACGATGCCTTAACGGGAGGCAAAGTCAGTTTTTCTGCCCGCTTACGGTATGAGTCGGTTGAGCAGGATAATAGTTTGAAAGATGCCGATGCTGTCACCTTACGTACAACTTTAGGTTACAAGACTGGTGATTTCCATGGCTTCGGTGCCTTTCTTGAACTCGAAGATGTGTCAGATTTGGCAGGCAATTATGAAGAGTACCCACAAACAGCAGTTAAAAAGTACTCAGTTATAGCCGATCCGAATGGCACAGAAGTCAACCAGGCTTATCTGAGTTATAACGGTTTTGATACAGAGGTAAAGTTAGGTCGACAAGAGCTGACTTACCGTGATGCACCATTTCATCGTTTTATCGGTAATGTGCTTTGGCGTCAAAATCATCAATCCTTTGATGCTGTGAGTCTGCGTAATACGTCAATTAAAGATCTTAAATTGAGTTATGCCTATATCAACAAGGTGAATACGATCTTTGGTGATGATTTGACGGCTGGTTTGATAGATGATGGGGTGATTGATATGGATAGTCACCTGTTTAATGTGCAATATTCAGGCTTATTCATTGGCAAATTAGAAGCCTACAGTTACTTGCTGGATTATGAAGATGCGGCTAAAGATAACCCTAATTCAACGGCAACCTATGGTTTGAGGTTATCAGGTGCCAAGCCTATCAATGACAGTGTAACGGCAGTTTACACTGCAGAGTATGCAACACAACATGACTATGCCGATGGGAAAATGGACCCTCAGGACTACTACTTAGTGGAACTGGGTGGTAAATATCAAGGTTGGTTAGCAAAGCTATCTTATGAAGTGCAAGAGGGTGACGGCACCTATAGTTTTAAAACGCCCTTAGGGACGAACCATGCTTTTCAAGGTTGGGCTGATGTCTTTTTAACCACGCCAAACGCAGGTCTTATTGATACTTATTTCACCGTCGTGGGTAATGTGGCAGGTGCAAAACTGATTGCGGTGTACCATAATTTTGAAACGGATAAAGGCAGCCTTGATGCGGGTAATGAGTTTGATGTGATGTTGCAAAAAACCTTTATGGAACATTACACGCTAGGTATCTCTTATGCCGACTACAATGCCGACAAAGAATTCGGTGGGGTGGATACGGATAAATTCTGGTTATACGGACAGCTAAAGTTCTAAAGAATACTCCTCATTGAGCCGGGCACTGCCCGGCTTTTTTTTGCCTGTTCAATCTGCACCAGAATTGTTCATCAGTCATATCAACAACACCATTTTGAAGCAGTTTATGTACCACTTAAATTTATAAGTGACTGTATTTTAATAAGTATTTTGTTGGCACACCTTATGCAGTTTATTACCTGAGTCCACTAATGCAAGGAGCATGTCATGGGATATTTTGTTGACTTAATGATGGTAGTGAAAGAAGTAGTGAAGTTGATTTTTATGGTAATGATTTCGCCTTTAGGGATTATGGCGGGCTATCTCGCAACCTGGGAATGACACCGTTCTAGCTAATTTCACTGGAGAACAAAGATGTATCCATTGATCATCGGTGGCATAGTTGTCACTGGCATGCTTTTTATCGTTTATAAACTGCTGTCTGATCGTTATCAGCTCAGACAGCGAGTTAAACGAGGCATATTACTGACCAACCATTTACGGTTGGTGGTTGAACATTGCCAAAAACATCGTGGCACAAGCAATGCGGTAGTCAGTGGGAATGAGAAATTATTGCCACAAATGATTCAGTTACAGAATAATATCGACAATCTGATTGGTAGTGATATGAGTCATTCACTATCAGATTTTCCTCAATGGCAATCTTTCATAGAGCATTGGCCAAGGCTTAAACAGCATGCTTTGGCTAGGGATCTGACGCCACAGAATATTGTCAGACAGCATAGTCTAATGATCGATGGGCAGCTGATGCTGCTGGATGAGGTCATGAGAGCATACGATTTACATCGCTTAATGCTCGACTCATGTACACGGGTTTCCGAAATTTGTATTGATACTTTACGAGTTGCAGAGATTCTCGGCTACACAAGAGCAATCGGATCAGGTGTTTGTGCTCGAGGTACGTGCTTGGCTGCTGACCGAATCTTGCTTGAGTTTTTACGTATTTCAGTCAAAACCACATCTGAACGATTACTGTCTGAAGTTAAATTAATAAACAACACTGATCTGACTTCTTCCTTGGAAACATCCTCTACCGCCATTCGCCAGCAAATAGATGCTTTGCTGGAAATGGTCGATAAACGCGTGCTTCAACGAGGTCAGTTGAAGCTTGATAGTCATGAATATTTTACTCTCTCTACGCGGGCAATTGATGAAGTGCTGAAGATTTTCAGCATCATTATTCAATATGCCTCCAAACAACACACCAGAATGATATGAGCAATGCTGCTATGAATACAGTCACGAAAACGATTAACACGGTAGTTATCAGTGAATTTACGGAATTTATGAATACACTGCAAAGAGTTTTTGAAAACACAGATTATAAAGTGATTTTCGAAGCCACCAATTTGCAACAGTTACTTAACCTGAAGTGGACTATCGAGCCCGATTTGATTATTGCCATTATGAATACCAGCGATAGTCAGCTTCTGAGTAAATTTAAGATCATTAATGAACGCTTTCCATTGCCCATCGTGATATTTACATACGATGACCGTGATGAAGCGATTGAAGAAGCCATTGAGGCTGGGGTGAGTGCTTATATCGTTGATGGTTTTCATGAAAATCGTATCCATGCCATCTTGCGAACGGCAATGGCTCGGTTTAAACAAGTACAAAGTATGCAGAAACAGCTGAAAGATTTAAAAACGTCTTTGGCTGATAGGAAAATTATTGATAGAGCAAAAGGCCTCATTATGGAGCAACGTAAATGCACCGAGAACGAAGCCTATAGTCTGATGCGAACTTCAGCCATGAACCAGAATATAAGATTAGGCCAATTAGCTCAGAATATTTTAGCGGCGGCTAACTTACTTGAGCCACAAAAAAATGTATAAGTTCTGATGAAATAGTAATAGAACGTTACAGCCACTTCAGTGATGGAGTGGCTGTTTTGTTTTTATGGTTATTTTGTTAGCGGATGTCGGTCGTTATTCTATTTTGGTTTTTGATTGACTTCATGAGGGTATGAGCAATGGTGAGGAAGGCCAATTAATGGTTGAGTTTGATGATAGTAGTAATTGAAAACTATACCTATTAAGATTAAGGCTACGGTAATGCTTAAACGCCATTACAGACAAACAAGAAAGGTACAAACAGGTATGACGGAATTGTCATTCAAGGAGGATCATTATGAAGCGGCTTATGAGTCTCTCTGCCTGAGGTCAGTTTTTCAGCCAATCTTTAGCATCGCTCATCGAAAAGCCGTGGGATACGAAGGACTGGTTCGTGCCGCGGATGTTTCTGGGAACCCAGTGACACCACAAGACTTGATGAGAAAAAACACGGCATCCGATCAACAGCTGATTCTTGATAGGACCTGTCGTCTATTACATGCCTGTAATTTTTCTCAACATCCCGCCAATGATGCCTGGTTATTTTTAAATCTTAATTCCCAATGTTTAATTTCGGAACGTCCCGATATTGGATTTATGCAAACGCTGATGCGCGAGAGTGACTTACCATCAAGGCGCATTGTGATTGAAATTTTAGAAAGTGAAATTGATAACCGCGATTACTTACGGGAGTTGATTACGCATTTTCGTCAAATGGGCTGTTTGATTGCGATTGATGATTTTGGTGCTGGTCACTCTAATTTTGATCGTATTTGGGATTTACAGCCTGATATTGTCAAGATTGACCGTAGCTTAGTAAAAAAAGCAGGCCACTCAATGAAAGTGGAAAGGATTCTGACCGGCATTGTCTCGCTCATTCATGAGACCGGAAGTTTGGTGGTTATTGAGGGTGTTGAGACTGAAAGAGAAGCCTTGGTTGCGATTTCCAGTAACGCAGATATGGTTCAGGGGTTTTATTTTGCTAAGCCAAGGCCTGATCTCCAGCAGGAGATTGATTTCGGTCAAGCCATGGATAAGTTACTTCATCAACATCAGAATGTACGAAGCCAATATAATCGAAAGCTTCAACAACATTTCCGCACCTTTGAGTTGATATTTGAAAAAGAGCTCGACGCGTTTAAACAAGGAGCATCTTTTGAAGATTGTGGTCATGCCCTATTTGATGATGCCAGAGCTGTACGCTGTTACCTGCTTGATGAGTCTGGCTACCAGATTGGTCGAAGTCTGAACTCACCCAAATATACAGCCAAACTGGATATTCGTTTTACACCGCTACTTTCTGGTGTCAATGCTAACTGGTCACATCGACATTACCATTTCAGAGCGATACAAAATCCGAATATGACTCAGATAAGTCGTCCATACTTATCGGTAGCCGGTTCTCATATGTGTATCACCGTTTCACAAGCAGTGGTTGTTAGTGGCAAGACATATGTTTTCTGCTGTGATTTAGACTGGCCCGACGAAGATCAGCCCAACAGTTGAGATAACGCACTTATACTGTGCGGAATGCACCAAATTAGCAGTTAAATATGCATTCAGAATGCGCATTTGTTTTTCTAAGTATATATAAATCAATAGGTTATGTTTTGGCATGATTCCCGCTATTCGAACATGGACCCATTCCGGTATGTTCAAAAGAGAGCTGAATTTATGTCCAATAACAAACTCAATTTATTATCTTTCAAAGATAATATTCGTACCCTTCATCTTACCTGGATAGCCTTTTTCATCAGTTTTGTGGTGTGGTTTAATCATGCACCATTGTTGATGGCTATCAAAGATACGCTTGGCCTCGATAGTCAGCAGATAAAAACGTTACTGATACTCAATGTCGCCTTGACTATCCCTGCTCGAATAGTGGTTGGTATGCTAGTCGATAAGTACGGTCCTAAGATCATGTACTCACTACTGCTCGGCATTTCAAGCATGATTTGTTTTTTCTTTGCACTTGCAGATAGTTTTGAACAACTCGCTCTTGCCCGTTTTCTACTGGGCTTTGTCGGTGCCGGGTTTGTTATTGGCATTCGTATGATTTCTGAATGGTTTCCAGCCAAGCAAGTGGGATTAGCGGAAGGTATTTATGGTGGTTGGGGTAATTTCGGTTCAGCCGCAGCGGCAATGTCACTGCCCACCATTGCATTATTATTTGGTGGTGAGGATGGCTGGCGTTATGCCATTGGCCTGACTGGTGCCATTGCGCTTGTTTATGCTTTTATTTATTACAATACTGTGTCTGACACGCCTCAGGGATCGACGTATTTCAAACCGAAAAAAACGGGTGCGATGGAAGTAACCAGTAAAGGCGATTTCTTTCTCTATATCGTTATGAATATTCCCATGTATGCGGCCTTGGCCTTATTAGCATGGAAGTTGTCACCCAGTGGGGTCAGTTTGCTCTCCAGCGAAATCACCCTCGCGATCTATGTCGGTTTAGTGGTGTTATTTTTTTATCAGGTGTATCACATTTATCAAGTCAACAAAGATGTGTTCGTTAAAGAAACGCCAGAAATTCACCGTTACAAATTCAAACAAGTGGCCGTGTTGGATTTAGCCTATCTGGCGACATTTGGTTCTGAATTAGCCGTTGTGTCAATGTTGCCTCTGTTTTTTAGTGAAACGTTTGATATTAGTGCTGTTCAGGCTGGTTTACTCGCCTCTGGCTTTGCTTTTATGAATCTGGTATCGAGACCTATCGGCGGTTTGTTTAGTGATCGTCTGGGTCGTAAGAAAACACTGACCATTTGTATCAGCGGTCTGGCGGTAGGCTATTTCGTAATGGGTATGATTACACCAGAGTGGTTTATTGTGTTGGCGGTATTGGCAACCATGGCATGTTCGTTCTTTGTGCAAGCGGGAGAGGGGGCTGTGTTTGCGGTAGTACCATTGGTTCAACGTCGATTGACTGGACAAGTAGCGGGTATGGCGGGTGCTTATGGTAATGTGGGCGCTGTCACGTTTCTAACCGTGCTGTCACTTGTTTCTGCACAAACCTTCTTCTTTGTGATTTGTGCGACGGCGGTCGTGACATTGATCGCGGTGCAGTTTATGGATGAGCCTCGCGGACAGATGGCCGAGGTCTTACCAGACGGGTCGATTCAAATGATAGATGTGCATTAATCATCAGGACGAATATGACAGCAAAGTTAGAAGTGTCAGTTGGCCAGTGTTCAACACAAGGGATGAAAGCTGATAATCAGGATACCGTCGGCTTTTTCATTCCGTCCAAATTGGCTTTGCTTGAAACGAAAGGTGTCGCCTGTGCTATTGCGGATGGTCTGAGTTCGAGTAATGAAGCAAAACAAGCCAGTCAGGCATGCGTGACTGGTTTTATGAGTGACTACTTTAGTACACCTGACTCCTGGTCTGTGAAACAGTCTGGCAGCAAAGTGCTTGCCGCTATCAACACTTGGTTGCATGGACAAAGTCAGCAGTTTCAGCAAGCAGGCAGAGGGATGGCCTCTACCTTCAGTGCTGTTGTTGTGAAATCAACAACAGCACATATTTTTCATGTCGGTGATTCACGTATTTATCTATTACGTGATGGTGAGTTTGAACCATTGACCACCGATCATCGTATTCGTATTGATGAAAATAAAGAGTATCTGGGAAGAGCGTTTGGCGTCGATTATTGTCTGGATATTGACTATAAAACACTCGCTGTTCAGGAAAAGGATATTTTCCTGTTAACCACCGATGGCGTGCATGATGTTTTGCCCGATAAGGTGCTTAAACAGTTTATATTAGAAGGTTCTGTTGATTTATCTGATTTAACAGAACGGATTTGTCATGAAGCGCTGAAGGCTGGCAGCCAAGACAATATAAGTTGCCAGCTAATGTGCATTGAACAATTACCGACTCAAGCACCTGATGAGGTTTTTGCCCAACTCACCGTATTACCTTTTCCACCTGATTTATATGAGGGTGTCATTCTTGACGGCTATCGTATCAGTCGTGAGTTACACGCTAGTTCTACAAGCCAGCTTTATTTAGCGGTGGATACAGAAACGGGCGAGAAAGTGGTGATTAAAACCCCTTCGGTCAACTTCGAAGATGACCCGGCCTACCTGGAAAGATTCCATTTGGAGGAGTGGGTAGGGCGACGAATAAATAATGCACATGTAGTCAGGACCTTAGAGCAGAAGCGTCCCCGTCGTTTTCTTTATTATGTGATGGAGTACGTGGACGGTAAAACGTTGCAGCAGTGGCTGGATGACGTTGGACGTTTGGATTTAAAAACTGTACGTGATCTTGTGCCTCAGCTTGTATCAGCACTGAGAGCTTTTCACCGACTCGATATGTTGCATCAGGATTTAAAGCCTGGAAATATCATGATCTCCAGAGATGGCGTGCTGAAGATTATTGATTTTGGTTCAACCAAAATTGCCGGCATTGCTGATATCTCTACGCCCATAGAACGCAGTGAGTTGTTGGGGACAAAACACTACACGGCGCCTGAGTATTTATTGGGTCGTGCTGGTCAGCCGCAGTCTGATCAATTCTCTCTAGCGTGTATTGTCTATGAAATGCTCACAGGCCATCTGCCATATGGTGAAAAACTGGCAAAAGTTCATACCAGACAAGATCTTCATCGCATTGAATACCAATCCATCGCTTTGTTTATTCAGGATATACCAAGCTGGGTTGATAAAACCTTGCAGAAAGCCTTGCAACTTTATCCTGAAAAGCGCTATCAGGCATTGTCTGAGTTTGCGACAGACTTGATAAAACCGAATCCAGCTTATTTAAGCGATGACAATCGCCCGCTGATGTACCGTTATCCGGTTAAGTTCTGGCAAGCATGCTCACTTCTTTTGTTCATCAGCAATTGTTTGCTTGCCTATTTTTTGCTCCGATAAGCTTGTATAGCGTGGTCTTTTAATATCAGAAAAACCGGATTATCGACAATTTTGTCTCAACGACTATTCCTGTATTTACACTATAGTCATACTAAGAGTATGGTTATTATAAATACTAAAAAAGTGATAGCTGGTTGAAATGTCAATGGAAACAAACCCAAGGTTAAAAGAAGTAAACGTAACAGATTTGTTCAGTATGGAGAGTATCGAATCTGCATGGTCTTTTTTAGATATTTTGCCTTTTCCAGTCACGGTTATTGATGATGACTATAGGGTGATTCGAGCCAATCAGGAAGCCATTCATGAATACAGTCAGATTGATGAGCCTTGCTACAAAATGAGTCATGGTTACGATAGTCCCTGCCATGAAAATGGTGAGGCCTGCCCTAAGCTCGATGCTCAGACCCTCAGAACAACAATTAGTCATTTACATATTCATCAAACCAACAGCGGTCCTCAGAAATTCAAAGTGATGGCGCTACCTCTAGAGAAGGGTGGAGCTATGGAGCTGCACATTCCGCTGGATGATGTCACTTCTCTTGATGGTGTCACAGGGCTGACCAATCGCACAGAAGGTGAACAAGGTGCGCGTCGATTAGTGGCTCTGATGCAGCGGTTATCGACCCCCTATAGCATCATTATGCTTGACCTCGACTACTTCAAACAGATTAATGACCAACATGGCCATCATGTGGGCGATATTGTGTTGAGACGAACAGCAGAGGTCATGGCTGACAGTATTCGTGCTTCCGATATTCTGGTTCGATGGGGTGGTGAAGAGTTTTTGTTTGTCTTATCAGGCGCACAGGCTGCTCATGCAGCTAAGTTCACCGAGAAACTGTTACAGCATTTGCGTGAGATAAGAATTGCACTACGTGATGACACCATTTCGGTCTCTGCCAGTGCCGGTATTCGAGCGGTGAGTTCAGCTGAATTAGCCACAATAAATTTTGATAAGGCTTTGCAACAAGCTGATGTGATGCTCTACTCTGCAAAAAAAGCAGGAAGAGATCAGTTCATGATGTATGACGCTGCACCATAACTAATCAGAAAATGCTTGTTTCACTTTCAGAATGTCTGGCAGGTGCTCAATTAAGATGGGGGGCAAAGCGGGATCAATGTGTTTACCACTCTGTTCATTAATGAACTCTATGGCTTCCTCAACTGGCCAGGCTTCTTTATATGGTCTGGCGCTGGTTAATGCATCAAAAATATCAGCTATGGCAACGATTCGACCTGCAAGCGGAATCTCATCACCTTTTAATCCATTTGGGTAACCTGTGCCATCCCATTTTTCATGATGGGTCAGGGCAACAGTATGTGCTAGTTGAATCAATCTTGATGTTGAGTTGGCTAAGATCTCGGCCCCGATTAAAGTATGTGTTTTCATTTCTGAAAACTCTTCTGACGTTAACTTATCTGGTTTTAATAAGATTCTGTCAGCAATACCAATTTTTCCAATGTCATGCATGGGAGCCGCCATCATGAGTTCGTTTGCGGTACTCTCGTCAAATCCATAACCCAGAGCAATAATTTTTGCATAGCGACTCATCCGCTGAACATGTAAGCCCGTTTCGTTATCTTTGTATTCTGCAGCTCTACCCAAACGTTCAATCAAGTCGATATGGGTGGCACGAAGCTCATCTGCTTTGACAAGAGAGATATGTGTTTTTACTCTGGCAAGGACAGTGGAGGGCACGATGGGTTTGATGATGTAATCTACTGCACCAATGTCAAAACCTCGTGCTTCATCATCTGGATCTTGTAAGGCTGTCACAAATATAATCGGTATGTGTGAGGTGTCTGATCTGGCTTTTAATTGCTGGCAAACTTCTAAGCCTGTCATTTCTGGCATCATGATATCGAGTAAGATCAGATCCGGCATTTCCTTATCAATCAATGCCAGAGCATCTTTTCCTGAGCGGGCGAACGAAAGCGCATAATCGTTCTGCAGAATCTGACGAAGCACTCTCAAGTTGGTTGGCTCGTCATCGACAATAAGGATTCTAGGCTGGTATTTCTTTATCGTAGTCATAATGTGGTGTTCGTTATATGTTGCTTGATAGCGTTTAAGTGTTGTTGGGCGACCAAAAAGTCAAAGTCGAGTACAGACTGTTTAACATCTAAAGCAAGTCGATGTAAGTCAGCTTCAACCCCATTGACTAGCTCGTCTACTCTCTCTTCGTTAAGTTCTCCATGCTCGCTAAGCTCGATAAGTTCATCGACGATAGTCAATATACGGTCGTTAGCTAGCAGGACTTGTGATGTTACAGTTGCCTCACTGTTTGAATCAGCCAATGAGGCTTTTATCCATTTTTCCTCTTTTGATAACGTGGAAAAGGCATTGTCGAGCTTAGCAATTTCTATCGCTACTTCGACTTTATGTTCATTATTTGACTTATTTTCTATCAAAGAAGTTGATTGATGGATTTTCAAAAGGCCCAGGTTGCCTGACACACCTTTGAGCTTATGTGCCAGCTTTTTCAGTTCACTGTAATTCGATGTTTCATTCAATTCAGATAGCTGTTTGCTGATATCGCTATACGCTTTTATAAAACGGGCCAATTCAGCTAAATAAACAGGGTAGCTACCCCATAACGTTAATGCTTTATCAATATTGATCTGCGTGAATGTATGTTCATCAATACCAAGCACTTCTGGAGCTGTTGTAATAAAGTGTGGCTCAATACCGAGAACCCGTGCCATTTCAGCTGTGAGCAGCTGTATATCAATAGGTTTGTGGGAAAAGCCATTCATGCCGGCATTAGTCGCTTGCAGTCGGTCTTCAGATAAGACACTCGCTGTTAAAGCGACGATAGGTGTCGTTTGAAGTTGATGGGCTGACTCATACTCACGAATTGTCTTGGTAGCGGTAAACCCATCCATCACTGGCATTTGTAAATCCATCAAAACAATGTCAGGTTTTTCTATGGTGAATTTATGGAACGCATCTTCGCCATTTACCGAAGTAATAACAGTATGATTTTGTCGTTCAAGTAAAAGCGAGAGTAAGGTTAAGTTTTGAGAAATATCATCAGCAATTAACACTTTTTTGGCTGGAATCGACAAGGCTTGGTTCGCTACAGTCGCGTTAATGATGTCATCGGTTTTTTGTAGTGGCAGATCAAAGAAAAATGTACTGCCTACACCTGTCTCACTACTGGCGCTTAATTCTCCTCCCATCAAATCCACTAGCTGTTTGGAAATTGTTGTGCCTAGTCCAGTACCACCAAAGCGCCGGTTCATTGATGCATCAGCCTGGGAGAAGGGTTCAAAAATGGTATTGAGCGTCGTTTCATCCATCCCAATACCGGTGTCCTCAACGGTAAAACGAAGAGTGGACTCATTAAGAGGGTGTACCGAAACGGTGACACCACCATTTTCAGTAAACTTCACGGCATTCCCGATAATGTTATATAACACCTGCCTAATTCTGTTTTCATCTCCTAAATACGTGGTATGAATGTCGTCAGGTATACTGCAGTTAAGGTATAGGTTTTTATTTTTTGCTTGAAGCCATAATGTAGATATAACTGAATCAATCAGCCTGGTTAAATCGAATGTGGATTCTTCGAGTTCGAGTTTATTCTTTTCTAGTTTGGCACTGTCGAGAATATCATTTAACAGGTGAAGCAATGATCGGGCTGATTGGCTAATGGTTTGCAGATGTTTTTTATTGTTGCCACTGATATCTTTGGCATCAAGAAGCAGATCTGAAAAACCGATGATGGCATTCATCGGTGTTCTTATTTCATGACTCATATTCGCCATGAATCTGGCTTTACTCTCTGCTGAAAGTTCAGCTCTCTCTTTCGCCTGACGAAGATCGTCTTCCATCTCTATGCGGTGTGTAATATCCAGAATCAAACCATCTATCCAAACGGGTTGGTTGTTCTCGTAAATAATAGATCCTTTTTCAAATACCCAGATATAGTGGCCATCTCTGTGTTTCCAGCGAAACTCAACTGAGTAACTGGTTTTACTTTCAAGTGCTGATTGAACAGCATCATTGGTTAAATCCACATCATCGTGATGAATCAGTTCTGAGAGATGAATTCGCTTCTTATAAAAGTCTTCAGCAGCCCAGCCTGTCATATCAAAAATGGCATCGCTGACAAAAATGACCGACCAGTGTTCATCCAGCAAACAACGAAAACTGGCGCCAGGAATATTTCTAATTAATGAACTATATTGCTCCTCACTCTTACGCAACTTTTCTTCAATTTCCCAACGTTGAGAAATATCGGTAGCAAAACCCACAAATAATGAACCGATGTCTTCTACTTCAACACGACCAACACCAAGTCGTATTGGAAATGAGTGACCGTCTTTATGTTTAGCAAAGACTTCTCTGGCTTGACCGGTCAGTTGGGTTTGTCCTGTTTTAAGAAAGTTAAACAAATATTCTTGGTATTCATTTTTGGCTTCATCAGGCACCAGAACTAAGAAAGATTTGCCAATAACCTCTGTGTTTTTCCAGCCAAAGATAGTTGATGCTGATGAGTTAAAGTCTTGGATGATTCCGTTTTGATCGATGGTGATGATGCCATCAACGGCTGTTTCGAGGGTAGTTTTTAAACGTAGTTCACTGATGGTTTTTTCAGTCAGTAACTGGCGATATCTGAGCTGAGAAGCAATAGTGATGGCCAAGGCAATCAATAATAATGTGATAGAAGTAATAATATAAGATAACTGAACGTGATCTTCTGTGATGCGATGCGTCATCAGAGTGTTGTCGCTCATGAGATATCTTGCCCCAGCCATACCAGTGTAATGCATGCCTGAAATAGCCAGTCCCATCACAACAGCGCTGATGATATTGATGAGGTGGACAGAGTGTTGTTTCCAGACTATTGATAGATAATGGCGAGCTGACAGTGCGATGAAAGCCAGTACAACAGCAACAATAATAGAAGCAGCGAACCAACTAGGCACATAACGAAGCTCTGCCTCCATCTCCATGGCTTCCATACCAACGTAATGCATCATCCCTATACCGGCACCTACGGAGAAGCTACTCATAATCAGTTGCCATAGAGTCATTGAAGGATTTACAAGCATTCTCAAAGTGATATAGGAAGCAAGCAAACTAGGAAGGATAGAGATAAGTGTGAGAGGGATATTGTAGGTCGTTTGTTCAGACATCTCGTAAGCTAACATGCCCACGAAATGCATACTCCAGACACCACCAGCAAAAATGATGGCGCCAGCAATAATAGCAATATGGCGGTGGCGATTGTTTTGGATTAATTTTGCCATTGAAGCAAAATGTAACGCCACAAAAGCCGCTGTTGTAGCTAAAATGATTGATAGAACGACAAGAAAGAAATCATATGAACCGACAATGAGTGTCTGTTTGGGTGCTGATGTTATAAAAAAATTATCTAGGTTGAACATTAAGAACCTATTCAAGTCGGTTTGGGTTGATAGCTAAAGTTCGCTATTTCTATATAGCATAATTATTTAGCGGAACTTGAAATAGTTAATTTAGAAAAACTTTGAGATTAAGTTGACCCTATTGAAATAGGGCGAGATTAATGTTGCTTGTAGAGGTCAAATTGAGATTGGAACAGAGGGGTTGATTAATGCTTAGGCCAAAAAAAAGCCTCGTTAAAATAACGAGGCTTTTTTCTTGTTCTGGAGCCGGAGATAGGACTTGAACCTACGACCCGCTGATTACAAATCAGCTGCTCTACCAACTGAGCTACACCGGCAATGAAGAAGCGCATTATACGGAGGCATTTTTGACCTTGCAAGCCAAAATCGAGATTAATTTTGAGTTTTTATGCAAGTTATTGTTTCAGAATGATGAAACTCAACAATTAAAAATGACAATACAGTAAATCGAGTCTTTTTAGACTGTATCAACGATGTCTTTAATTTATGATGCGATGGAAATAATCTTAAGGAAGGTGGGGTGAGTGATGGGGCTCGAACCCACGACAACCGGAATCACAATCCGG
>NZ_DBNG01000031.1:0-34260 GCF_002299105.1 Methylophaga sp. UBA678 | reverse complement strand
CACAATCCGGGACTCTACCAACTGAGCTACACTCACCATTATTCTTGTATGAGGTGTGGATGACTTAGGATGTCGACCTCAAGAAAGACGATAATTCTACTGTGATTATTTTTCTGGTCAAGGAAAATCTCTGATTAGATGAAAAATAGCCTTACGCAACGTTCATCTCATTCAGAAATAAATGGCTGTTATTGTTTCTTATAACAGCCATTTATATTATTTCGTCTCGACTAATTCCAGATCAATTTTTTTCTCATCGAGATCAACACGAACCACTTTGACTTTTAGTGTATCGCCTAAGCGGTATACTTTGCGCGTACGCTCCCCCGTGAGGCGGTGCCCTGTCGGATCAAATTGATAATAATCATTTTTCAAAGAGGTAACATGCACTAAGCCTTCTATATAGATATCACTTAGCTCTACAAACAACCCAAATCCTGTGACACCACTAATCACGCCATCATGAACTTCACCAACGCGGTCACGCATGTATTCACATTTCAGCCAGTCACTGACATCTCTTGTGGCTTCATCGGCTCGACGACTGGTCATGGAGCAATGTTCGCCTAATTGCGCCATGTCCTCATAGGAATAACGCCATTTTTTATCTTTTTTCTGGCTAAGTACGTGACGAATGGCTCTATGCACCAATAAGTCAGGGTAACGACGAATCGGTGAGGTGAAATGTGCATAGGCTTCAAGCGCTAAACCAAAGTGCCCAATATTGTCAGGACTGTAAACTGCTTGTTTCATACTGCGTAACATCACAGTTTGCAGCAGGTGCCCGTCAGGCCGTTTACTCGCCGTTGCCAGTAATGAGGCATAGTGACGTGGCTCAGGTTCTTCACCACCACCTAAAAATAAACCGAGTTCACCCAAAAAGTCGCGTAGACCAGAGAGTTTTTCTTCTGAGGGTGTTTCGTGAATACGATATAAAACCGGTAATTCACTTTCCAACAAAAACAATGCAGCACTGACATTGGCGGCAATCATAAATTCTTCAATGAGACGGTGAGCGTCATTACGTTCACGAGGTTCTATCGATTTAATTTTTCTATTTTCATCAAAAAGAAATTGCGTTTCCGTCATTTCAAAATCGATTGCACCGCGCTCGTGACGAGCCTCAAGCATGACGTTATAAAGGTCATACATCGTCTCTATGGCTGGTAACACGTGTTGATATTGCTCACGTAAAGCGGTGTCGTTATCCACTAGCATGGCCGCCACTTTGTCATATGTTAACCGCGATTTTGAGTGCATTACGGCTTCATGGAAGTCATAAGAAACTGTTTTACCAGTTTGATCGATTTCCATTTTGCAGACCATGCACAATCTATCGACTTCTGGGTTTAATGAACATAACCCATTGGACAACGCTTCTGGCAGCATTGGAATCACTTGGCTAGGGAAATAAACGGATGTGCCTCTTTCCTGTGCATCCTGATCCAGCGGACTGTTGGGCAGTACGTAGTGTGATACATCAGCAATGGCCACCCATAAACGCCAGTTGCCGGATTCCAGCTTCTCAGCGTATACAGCATCATCAAAGTCTCTGGCATCTGCACCATCGATGGTGACAAGCGGCATATCACGAAGGTCGAGTCTGCCGTTGATCGCTTCCTCGGGAATACTGTCTCCCAGATTATTGGCTTGTTCTTCAGCTTGTGGTGACCATTCGTAAGGAAGTTCGAAAGCACGCAAAGCAATGTCAATTTCCATGCCTGGCGCCATATGATCACCCAATACGTTGACGATTCTGCCTAAAGGAGATCGATGTTTATTAGGCTGTTCCGTTATCTCCGCTTCAACAATCTGATTGACTTGTGCATGACTCAGATCGCTCGGTGGAATCAAGATGTCCTGGCTGATTCTTCGATTGTTGGGAATGAGATAAAAAATGCCGGCATCTTGAACCAGACGGCCTACGATGCGCTCGTTGTTACGCTTAACAACTTCAACTATGGCACCTTCTTTTCGACCTTTTCTGTCAGTGCCGGTTATACGTGCCAATGCACGGTCACCATGCAAAACTACACGCATTTCGCGCTCACTCAGAAAGAGGTCATCACCTCCCTCATCAGGGATAAGAAAGCCATAGCCTTCTGGATGCCCCATCACGCGACCACTGACAAGATTCATTTTGGAAACTACGCCATAAGCGCCTTTCCTGTTGCGAAGTAGCTGGCCGTCACGTTCCATCGCTCGTAACCGACGGCGAAGCGCTTCATTAGCATCTTCACCTTTAACATCAATCAGTTTGGCGATGTTTTTGCGCGATAAGGGGGTGTTGTTTTGTTTGAGAATATCTAAGATAAATTCACGACTTGGGATGGGGTTGTCGTATTTTTCTGCTTCTCTATCGAAAAAGGGATCGTTTTCGCTATTATTGGTCATTGACAGTTTTTGTTTCACTCTGTATCTTTGCGCGTCTGTTGCCCAGGTGGCGGAATTGGTAGACGCGCTAGCTTCAGGTGCTAGTGTACTTATGTACGTGGGAGTTCGAGTCTCCCCCTGGGCACCATTCCAACAGCATATTCATACGCTGTATAAATCTCGATTTTTTATTGTATTCTATTTCTAAAGTCATCATTCAACAATCTTTTGACGACTTCATAGTGCTACTCTAACAATCATCGAATTTTCCTGCTACTCAATTCTGTTCAGATACGAATCCTATCCAGTGCAATGATAGTAATGCGAAGGAAATATCGGTCGTGTGCAAGATTAAATGAATTCCACATGACATCTAACCATATGATTTGATTAGTGCTTATGTCAGTGCTGAATAATTTTTGAGATATTGTGGCTAACTCTGCTCAAGCTTTCGTGCTAATGTCCGCTATTATTTCTAGACATATTCACGTTCATTTATTTGAGTTTTGCGAGAATTCATATGGCCACATTTATTGATTCCATCGACGAGCGAACCAAACTAGCTGGTACTAATCATCTGGAGGTTTTGTTGTTTAGCTTAGGAACGAGTGATGAAACAGGAAGAAACGAACTGTTTGGTATCAACGTTTTTAAAGTTAGGGAAGTACTGAATATTCCTGAGATAACGACTGCCCCAGAAATGCCTGATGGCGTTGAAGGCTTTGTCAGTCTTCGTGGTGATATGGTTCCTATCATTAATCTCCAAAAGTTTTGCAAACTCAGATCTAAAGATAAACCACGAATCCTGATGATTACTGAATATAACACCCATGTTCAAGGATTCTTGGTCAGCTCGGTAGATACCATCCAACGGTTGAATTGGGAGCAAGTCAAAGAGCCACCACAACTCATCTCACAACGAATGGGTGGCTTAGTTACTGCCGTAGCAGAATTGAGTGACAAGCGCCTAGTCATGATTATGGATGTTGAAAAAGTGCTGGCAGATGCTGGTGACTTTTATGATGAAACTGTGTTTGATGGTATCAAACAAGTCGATAAAAGAGGGCACTATCGCCTTCTCTTTGCTGATGATTCAAATATCGCTCGTAAGCAAATTACCAAAACACTTGATGTGATGGGTGTTGGGCATATAGGAGCTGTAAACGGCGCCGAAGCCTGGAAAATGCTAAACAAAATCGCTGCTCAATGTGAGCAGGAGGGTCGTGATATTACAACTGAAATCCAAATGGTGTTGACTGATGTCGAAATGCCGGAAATGGATGGTTATGTACTGACACAGAAAATAAAATCCGATCCAAGAATGGTAAATTTACCGGTCATTATGCATTCTTCATTGACAGCCAAAGCTAATAAAGCAATGGGCGTTGGTGCTGGTGCTGATGATTATGTTTCGAAATTTCAGCCACGAGATCTGGCTGATACACTCTTCAAGTATCTGGAACGCCAGGGTTAAAGTCTTGTGCATCAATGCCTAAGGATTGAACTCATACTTAAAAAAGTATATCTTTTCTGGTTGGATACTGGAGTATCGCACTAAATAATCTGGGTGCCATGGAGTGCTCCATCATTTAATTCATGAGCATACAAGGCATGTGGCAATGAATCACAATAGTATTAGGATCATAGATAATCTCGCTGAGATTACCAGTTACCACGATCGACATGTTCTTGAAAAAAGTTTACTAAAGACAATAAACGAGCTATTTCCGGCAAAAGACATTAGGTTGTTCCGGGTTAGTGAGCAGAGTGATAACCACGATCTCAGTTTGCTCGCATACTGTGTTAATGACGTTATTGTCTCCAGTGATGAAAATCCGAGGTTAGTGACTGAAGACAAAGGTATCAGTGAGACTATCTTTCAAGCGATAGAAGCAGGGGATGTACAGTTAAGCTCGACAGAAAATGGTCTTTGGAATCTAGTTTATCCAGCATTCGATGCTCATGGCGACATTTTCGCTGTATTATTAATATCAACAGACCTAGTACCTTCAAATGGCGATCAAAGACTGATTTACGGAATACTTCGCGTGTATTCTAATTATCTAGCACTGATTGAAAAAACGCAGAAAGACAAATTAACGGGTTTATATAATCGCGAAACCCTTGATAACGAAATCACTAAAATTCTTGTTCGTCAGGGCCGACATTTCAACGATCAGATTACCTCTCCTAATGACTCCCGTCGACGTAGTTTTGCAGTAAAATACTGGTTAGGCGTGATCGATATCGATAATTTTAAAACCATCAATGATAATTTTGGTCATCTATACGGGGATGAAGTCATTATTCTTGTCGCTCGACTGATGACTTCAGGCCTGATTAGGGACGATGATTTAGTCTACCGTTACGGTGGTGAAGAGTTTGTTGTCGTGCTAAAAGCAGCCAACGAAGATGATGCAATGCACACATTTGAACGAATCAGAGAGATGGTCGCTGCCCATAAGTTTCCTCAGATTAATCAAGTGACGATTAGCATTGGCTTTGTAGAAATTGTTGCCCAATCATCACCGGCAGATGTCATCGGTGAAGCGGATGAAGCGTTGTATTATGCTAAGGGTAATGGCAGGAATCAGGTGCACAGTTACAGCCGTTTGTTGCAAGAAGGCAAAGTTAAGTCAGTATCCAAAGTAGCACATGGTGGTGTTGAATTATTTTAATGGTAGGTCTTGTTGTATGTTCAAAGTAAGACAGTTAAGTTTGATTGATCACGTTATTATCGAGTTAGACAAAGCCATTACTACGGTGGTCGGAAAGCCTGAGACAACACAACGTCATGTACCTGGAAATGAGATTGAAGAAGCGACAGCATTAAGCACTGCAGAACAAAGGCATTCAGCTGGTCTGATGCGGGTAAATCACTCAGGTGAAGTCTCTGCTCAAGCCCTTTATCAGGGGCAAGCATTAACAGCTAAATTGCCTGAAGTTCGTCAGGCTATGGAGCAAGCAGCACTGGAAGAGAATGATCATCTGGTATGGTGTGCAGAACGTTTAAGTTCACTCTCATCACATCGAAGTGTACTAAATCCAGTTTGGTATATCGGCTCGTTTGCCATAGGTGCTGTTGCTGGAAAAATAGGTGATAAATGGAGTTTGGGCTTTGTGGCCGAAACAGAAAAACAAGTCGTTAATCATCTTGATGAACACTTGGGAAAACTAAGTGCTAATGATCTGAAAAGTCGTGCTGTACTTGAGCAGATGCGAGAAGATGAACTTCATCATAGAACGACTGCTTTAGAAGCTGGTGGTGCAGAATTACCTCGTCCTGTGAAAACAATGATGTCGATCACCTCAAAAGTCATGACAAAAACAAGCTACTGGATATAAATACGTTTTACTGACTTTCTTCTATTAGAATAGATATCAGGTATTGCCCGACCATTTCAGTATCAGCTTCTACCCTCAATACTTTTCCCTGAATAATAAACGGTGAGAATCTGTCATTTCCCGTATCCATGACAATTTCTAACCTGTCATGCTCAGCTGGTGAAAAGTCTGATTGAATAAGTAAACCGCTGGCACTTAAATTTTTACTGATTCCCCTGTGTGTTATTTCTTTATCGCCACTTAAGGAAAATGTAATAGGCGTATCGATTTTCATTCGGTGATATGCCCGTTTTTCATCATAATCATTTGGTGACATCTGATTCTCCCATCGTATATTGTCTATTTTTTCCTTAGACTTAAGCTTAAAGTAACTTATTCAAATCGAGAAAACTATGCCTGAGAGCACAAAATTACAAGTCAGTGATTTATATCATCATTGTAATCCTGAACAGTGGACATTTTCTTCCACTCAAGATCTTAAAGCGACGAATGAAGTTATTGGTCAACAGCGCGCATTGAGCGCCATCGAGTTTGGCAGTCATATTGATGCGGATGGTTATAACTTATTTGTAATGGGACCAGCTGGGGCAGGCAAATATACCTTAACCCGGCGTTATCTTGAGCAACATGTTGAGCATCTTCCTGCGGCCAAAGATTGGGCTTATCTGAATAATTTTGATGATCCACAACGACCTTATGCACTGAGTTTGCCAGCAGGGCAGGCTAAGCAACTTCGTCAAGATATTGAGGATGTTATTGATGCATTGAAGGAGGAACTACCTCAAGCCTTTGATGATGAATATTATCGTGGGCGGCTAAGAAGTCTTGATGAAGCAACCCGTAAACATCGCGTCAGATTATTTGGCGTATTACAAAAGGAAGCTGATCGGAAGGGTATTGTCTTATTAAGGCTGCAAGATGGAAATTATGCTTTTGCTGCTCAGCATAATGGCGAAGCGATGACTTCTGAAGAATTTGAGCAATTACCAGCGGCTCAGCAGGAAGAAGCAGAGAATGCCATAGCAGATTTACATGAAGACCTTCAGCACACCTTATTAGAAATCAGAGAGTGGGAGAGAAACAATACAAAACAGCTGCAGGCTCTCAACGATGAAGTCGCACTGGAAGTGTTGAGTAAACATGTCAACAAACTCAAACATGCCTATCCAAGCTCAAGCAAGTTACAGCACTATTTTGACGCTATGCTTAAAGATCTTCGCAGTAATGTGGATGCTTTTCTGAAAGATGAGCAATCTGCTGAAGAGGCTACCAGTGACATTAACATACACAAACGTTATCAAATCAATCTGGTCGTAGATAACAGTCAAAAGCATGGTGCACCAATCGTGTATGAAAATTTACCCAATCATCAGAGCTTACTTGGCTGCATCGAAAATATGGCGATGATGGGAGCTCTGGTTACCGACTTTACTTTGATTAAAGCAGGCGCGCTTCACAAAGCAAATGGTGGTTTTTTGATCGTTGACGCAGAGCAACTGCTTTTACAGCCATACGGTTGGGAAGGCTTGAAGCGAGCATTAAAATCACGTGAAGTAAGATTTGATGCTTTAGAGCAAATATACAATCTCGTGGCGACAGTGTCTCTAGATCCTGAGCCAATACCCTTGGACCTGAAAGTTGTTTTACTGGGTGATAGAGAATTGTATTACCTGTTATATGAGATGGACCCCGAGTTCGCTGGCCTCTTTAAAGTCGTTGCTGACTTTGAAGATGAAATGACGCGAAGTGTTGAAAACGACACCTTATTTGCTCAAATGATGGCAAGCACCATTGAAAAATATAAATTAATTGATTTCGATAACTATGCCATTGCTAAAGTCATTGAACATAGTGCCAGGAGCATAGAAGACAGCCAAAAACTCTCTCTGCATATGGGCAATATGGCTGATTTATTACGAGAAGCATCTTTTCTGGCGAAACAGCAAAAGAATCCACTTGTCACCAGAGATAATGTGCAAAGCGCCATCAAGTTAAGAGAACAAAGGCTCGATCGGCTGCGAAGCCAGATTTATCAACAAATTGAACGAAATATTATTGATATTTCAACATCAGGCTCAGTGATTGGACAAATCAATGCATTATCGGTGCTGGGAATTGGTGGCTTCAGCTTTGGTCAGCCATCCAGAGTGACTGTTTCAGCTCGTTATGGTGATGACAACATCGTGGATATAGAACGTGAGGTTGATCTCGGTGGCGACATACACTCTAAAGGCGTATTAATTCTGAGTGGTTATTTGGGACGAACATATGCATCTGATAATCCATTATCCATGTCAGCAAGTATCGTTTTTGAACAAAATTATGGTGAAGTGGACGGTGATAGTGCCACGGTTGCAGAACTATGCGCTCTATTATCCTCCATCGCCAACATTCCAATGAAGCAGTCAATTGCAATAACTGGATCCATGAATCAAATGGGGCAAGTTCAGGCTATTGGTGGTGTGAATGAAAAAATCGAAGGTTTCTTTGATATTTGTCAGCTCAGTGAGTTAACCGGTGAGCAAGGGGTGATTATCCCTGCCACAAACGTGCAGCATCTCATGCTACGAGAAGATGTGATCAATGCTGTGGAAAGTGGACAATTCCATATCTACGGTGTGAGTCATGTCAATCAGGCTCTGGCATTATTGTCTGGCATGCCAGCAGGTGAGTACGATGAAGAAATTGGTTTTCCGGATGATACATTTAATGCGCATGTGATGAAGCAAATACAAAAATGGGGTGATCATAACCGTAACGATAAAGAATCATCATCTGAGTGACGGGTTTATTGAAGACTCTGATGTTGATGACGATAAGTAGAGTAGATATAAAAATGACGGAGTAATCACATGCAAAGATTAAGTGTTCTATTGTGTTTTATCTATATGGCCTTTTCAATGAATGCTTATGCCATGAGACTACCACCCGTACCTGCTGAGCCAATTTATTTTGAACCGCCAGTGGTAAAACCCGATCAAAATATGCAACAAATGAGCTGTTATCAAGTTGATAAAGCAATCAATCAGTTACATCCTTACCGGTACACTTATAAGCCTAGTTTTTATAAAGATGATGCAAATAAAGCAGCTACCGCACTCATCATGATCGATAGCATACCGATTGTTCAAGGCTGGCTAGGATTAGGCTATTTAGGGTATTCTGCTTTAGTAGAAGAAAAAGAAGATAGACGACAGCTACAAGTAGAGCAACAGATATCAGCATTACAACGTATAAAAGCAGAAAAGCACTGTTATGAGTAAAACTGATCTCAATCAAATATCCTACTGATTTTGTTGTGAACTTGATTAAAAGTCATGTACTATCAGAATACTTAAATGCCCAGAGAGGTAAGAAATATGACTAGCACGTTTGAAATTAAAGCAAAATGGTACGAAGCTAATCTAAAAACAGCGAGAGAGTCCAGAAGCAAATGGTATGAGGCTAACCTCAAACCATCTATAAACATTGCCAAACCTTGGTATAACGCTAACAAGCGTCCAGCGAAAGACGTTGAGATTCCTTGGTACAAAGCTAACTTGGTTGAGCATATTGAAACCAAAAATAAATGGTATGCAGCTAATCTAGACCAAGCCGTTCAGTCTGTACGCGCTACTCGTAAATGGTATGAAGCTAACAGAAGCCAATCTGAGGTTGAAAAGCGCTGGCAACATTTCAGTGAAGAAATGTACAGTGATGTAAAAAAAGCTTGGATGCGTGTGAATCTTGATCAGGCACGTGAAAAACGTATCAAATGGTATGAAGCAAATCTGAACAATACTCCTACCGAAAAACATTGGTATGAGTTCAGTGATGAAAAATATTCAGACACCAAAAAGAAATGGTACGAAGCCAATTTACAAACAGCTCGTATTAATCACAGCAAATGGTACGAAGCAAACATTCACCCTGATCCTCACGCTGAAATCAAAAAGCGTTGGTATGAGTCTAATTTAAGTTTAATTCGCACGCGTCAAGTCAAAACCAAATGGTTTGCAGACAACGCGGCTATCGCTAGAGAGAACCAAAAATGGTACGAAGCCAATCAGCGACCTGCTAAGGTTTCCGATACACCTTGGTACGAGGCTAATATTGCAGCGCACATCCACACTAAAAACAAGTGGTACGAAGCTAACTTGAAATCTGCAGTTGCAGCTGTTCGTGCAGAACGTAGTCGTTGGTACGAAGCAAATGATAATCAGCCTACGCAAACGCACTGGTATGATTATAGAGAGGCTAACGACACTGATTGGAAATTAGCTTTCCGCGAAGCGAACTTAAAACAAGCTCGTGAAAAACGTATTAAATGGTATGAAGCGAATCTCGATAACACACCGACAGAAAAACATTGGTATGAAATCAGTGATGAGCTGACAACTGAAACAGATAAAAAATGGTACGAAGCCAATCTGGAGAAAGCGCGAATCAGCCATAACAAATGGTATGAAGCCAATATGCATCCAGATCCACATGCTGATATCAAGAAAAAGTGGTATGAGGCTAATCTTGACTTAGCAAGAACACAAAAAGTGAAAAGTGATTGGTTCAAGCAGAATATGATCACTGCACGTGAATCAAGCAAAAAGTGGGATAAGTAAACTGTAGAGAGAACTCTACTGAAAGGCGTCAACGGGCATGGATTTTAGATGTTAAAAATCGAATGTATCACCGTTGGCGCCTTTTTTGTGAATACCTATTTGATTATTGATGAAGCGACAAATGAGGCTGCCATCATTGATACCGGTGAGACAACAGAGCTCGCTGATTATCTTGAAACTAAACGTGAAGAATTTAAGCTAACTAAAATTCTACTAACACACGGTCACCTTGATCATGCTGGCTCTTTGAAAGACATACAGTATCTATTTGACGCACAAACCTACCTTCCAAGATTAGACAAACCTTTATTCGACACACTGCCACAACAAGGCGACTGGTTCGGTGCTCCACATATGAATCGACCATGTGGCAGAATTGATCATTTTGTTGATGATGGCGATATCATTAGTCTAGGAGAAACAGATTTAACCTTTATTTCAACTCCAGGACATACACCTGGACAAGGTTGTTACTATACTAATCAAGATATTTTCGTGGGGGATACCTTGTTTGCCGGCAGTGTAGGGCGCACTGACTTACCCATGGGAGATGCTGCTCTGATGCAAAAGAGTCTGAGAAAACTGTCTTCATTACCCGGTTCTTTGATCGTTCACTCCGGTCATGGCCAAACGACTACAATAGCTGATGAGAAACGTCACAATCCATTTTTACAATTTTTGAGATAACAATAACAACATGCCGACGACGTATAAATTGCTAGAGGGTTTTTCTCGATTTAAAAAAACATACTTTGGTGATAATAGAGCACTGTATGAGAGTATGAAAACAGGGCAGCCAACAAAAATACTTATGATTGCTTGTTGTGATTCCAGAGTTGATCCTGCGATTTTAACGGATTGCGATCCTGGTGATATTTTCACCGTAAGAAATGTGGCAAACCTTGTTCCTCCATGTGAAACAGATAATAACCATCATGGCACAAGCTCTGCGCTGGAGTTTGCGGTGAATTCGCTAAATGTAGAGAGCATCGTTGTGATGGGCCATGGCAATTGTGGTGGTATACGTGCTTTATGGCAAAGTGATGGTGTCGAAGATTCCAAATTTATCCATCGCTGGGTGTCTATTGCGAAAAGCGCTAAGGACTGGGTAAAAGTCAATCATAAACATGAACATGAAAGTGTTCAGTTAAAGATGTGTGAACAGAGAGCTGTACTTGTTTCTTTGGAAAATCTGATGACATTTGAGTGTATCAAAGACCGTGTTGAAGCCGGGAATTTACGATTACATGGGTGGTACTTTGATCTCGATAAAGGTGAGTTGATGTGCTACAACCCGACCACTGACAAGTTTGAAAAACCAGCATAAAAAAGGCGCCTTTGGCGCCTTTTTTATTATTGAATATCTCTATCAGGAATTTGCTGTTCATCTACATCAGGTTTAGCGGGATCTGTACCTTCGATGACTTCAATATCTTCGTCATCATCCCCGAGACCCACCAGACTTTTTAGCTTTGAATACAGGCCAGTGTTTTTCTCTGTTAAAGGCACGATAACATTTTTATCCTGGCGTTCAACCTGTGGTAGATCTGCTCTAGCCACAGTGCGTGTATCACCATCAATGCGTGCCAATTTTTCTGACTCATCAAAGTAAAGGGTGATACGGCGTTGTTCGCGATCTTCTCCGCCGGGTTGATAACTATAGACATAGTCCCAGCGATTCGGGTGAAAAGTATCAATGAGTAATGGCGTGCCCATAACATAGGCGACCTGATTTTTCGTCATGCCTGGCTCAAGTTGATTGATCATTTCTTGAGTAACATCATTACCTTGCTGAATATCTATGCGATAAACACCTGGTATTTTATCGGTGCTGCAAGCTGACAATGACAAAATAACTGCCAAGGAAAGGCTGTAAACAACGGAGCTTTTCATTTAGTATTGATTTCTGTAGTTAATTACCAATCTGCGATGATACTCTATTCGCAGCATTTCTACGAGGCAACAATAATAATGGAAAGACAAGATTTACGAAAAGCTGGATTAAAAGTGACGCTACCAAGATTGAAAGTCTTGGAAATTTTGGAAACATCGGATTTGCGTCATATGAGTGCGGAAGATGTGTACAAAGCACTTCTGGATATGGGAGAAGAAATAGGCTTAGCCACGGTTTATCGTGTACTAACGCAGTTTGAGGGAGCCGGACTAGTTTCCAGGCTCAGCATTGAGGGTGGACATGCTGTATTTGAGCTACAAGACGGTAGTCATCATGATCATCTACTGTGTGTGCGCTGCGGCAAGATTGAAGAGTTTTTCGATGAAGTCATCGAGCAACGCCAAAAAGCCATCGCTAAAGAAAAAGGTTGGGAGATGACGGATCATAGTTTATATATCTATGGGATCTGCCAAACGTGTTTAAGAGAAGAATAGTAAATAATCTAGCGTTGAGCCTGATCCAGCATTTCCTCTGCATGAGAACGTGTTTTAGTGGTCAGGTTCACGCCACCTAGCATTCTAGCTATTTCTTCAATACGCTGTTGTTTATCGAGTTTATCAACAACAATATGAGTGCTGTCTTTTAAATGTTTTTTACTGACCTGTAATTGATGGTGTGCTTGCGCAGCTACTTGCGGTAGATGTGTAATGCAAATCACTTGTTGCGTTGCAGCTAACGCTCTTAAATGTTGACCCACCACCTCAGCAACACTACCACCAATACCTACATCCACCTCATCAAAAATTAAGGTTGGGACCGTTCGTTTTCCAGCCGTGACAACTTGAATTGCCAAGCTGATCCGGGCAAGCTCACCGCCTGACGCCACTTTCGCCAGCTCACCTGAGGGTTGTCCGGGGTTTGTTCTGACTAAAATTCGAACACTGTCCATACCGTGCTCTGAAAATTTCTGATCTGGATTGGCGATTACTTCAATATCAATTTCACCAGAAGGAATGGCCAGCTGTTTGATAGAGGCTGAAATTTGCTTTGCTAGTGGTTTAGCCGTTTTGATTCGTTTCTGGTGTATTTCTTCGCTTAGTGTCCGGCAAACCTTCTCTTTTTCAGCTAATTGTGTTTCGAGTTCAGCTAGATGCACTTCACTGGAAGAGAGTCGGTCGAGTTCTACTGTTAATTCTTGATAGAGTTCGGGTAACTCCTCGACTTCGACTTGATGTTTTCTCGCGATATCGTGGAGCTGGGATAGTTCATTCTCAATACTGTTTAATCGTTCCGGATCGAGATCGATATGATCCAAGTATTGACGTAACTCATCTGCCGTTTCATCAAGATTGATAATAGCCGCATTAAGTGTTTCTACAGCGCTAGCGAAGCGTGGTTCAACATGCTGAAGCTTTTCAAGTTCGCTTAAAGTATGGTTGATTATGTCGTATGCAGCCGCTTGTTCCTCATCAAAGATGCGATGTAAGCCTGCTTCTGCTGTACTAATTAACTCAGCAGCATTAGCAAGTTGGTTTTGCTCTTGAAGAAGCTGCTGGATATGTGATTCCGATAATTGGAAATTAGCCAGTTCACCTACCTGATATTGCAATAATTCCTGTTTGGCGCGTTGCTCATCAGACTGGCTTTTCAATTGTTGGAGCGCTTGCTGTGACGATGACCAATCTCGATAAGCCAATTTAAGTTTATCGAGTAATGCTTTGTTATCAGCAACAATATCTAATATTTCGCGCTGAGTCTGAGGCCGTATTAATGATTGGTGTGCATGTTGTCCATGTATGTCGATACTTCGCTCACTGACTTCTCTTAAAAGTGCCAGTGGAACCATACGACCGTTTATATAACCTTTTGAGCGTCCATCACGACTGATTGTACGACGAAGGTGACATTGCTCCTCTTCATCTAATTCATGGTCTTTTAACCATTTAGCTAAGCTTACGTTGTTGTTCAGATTGAAGTCGGCTTCAATTTCAGCACGCTCTGCACCGTGCCGAATCATATTCGAGTCTGCGCGATCACCTAGCACTAAGCTAAGCGCATCCACTAACATCGATTTACCAGCACCAGTTTCTCCAGTTAGCGATGTCATGCCAGGCTCAAAATTAAGAGCAAGATCTTCTACCACCGCTAAGTTACGAACACTCAGACCTACTAACATGTTAACTTTCTTCCCCATTCCAGTTTGGCACGAAGAATAGAATAATGGTCGTGATCTTCAAGATGCAATAGCCTGATTCGACTTTCATGTTTTTCTATACGCACAGTGTCGCCGGGCTGAAGAACAAGCCCAGGGCGTCCATCACAAGTTACCATTGCGGTAGTGATATTGTTTTCACTTAAAGTAATTTCGATGACATTATTTGCTGAAACTACTAGCGGCCGATTGCTGAGAGTATGTGGGCAGACTGATGCTAAAACCACCACATCCAGGTCCACATCCAATATTGGACCTCCTGCAGACATCGCATAGGCAGTTGAACCCGTCGGAGTCGATACCACAATACCATCTGCACGCTGACTGTTTAGAAACCGGCCGTTGATATGGGTTTCGAACTCAATCATATGCAAATTTTGATATGAATGAATGACCACATCATTCATTGCTATGCTTGGAGGTTTCGTGCCGCCAGTGATGCTTGCATTCAGCAGAAATCGACTGTCATTCCGGTAATGACCACAAAGAATGGCATCAAGCTGATGTGATAAATTCGTTAAAGTAACATCAGCGAGAAATCCTAGACGGCCAACATTGATACCCACAACGGGCATATTGGTACCGGCAAGCGCTCTTGATGCAGAGAGCAGGGTGCCATCCCCGCCTATAGCGATGGTCAGATCACAATGAGTTTTGAATTCCTTAATGGAGATAACATCAAGTGATGGTAAAAATGAGAGTGGTTCGTTACATACAACAGTCAAGTCACGTGTAGCTAGAAACTCGTTTACCTGCTCAACCGCATTTTCCATAACAGGGTCGTCTTTACGAATAAAAAGTCCGATACGCTTAAATGCAGATTGGGTAGTCAAAATGGCTTCCTATGGTTATAAAACGGTCATCTGATAGTAATGCTTTTGCCATAAAATCCAAAGTAAAAACAGATTTAACGTGATTTGTTTCACAACATTGATATTAGATGGCTGAGAAATGCTAGAATATCAGGATTTTCTTGACTCAAATTAAATATAGAGGAATAACATGGCGATTGAACGCACTCTTTCTATCATCAAACCTGATGCTGTTGCAAAAAATGTGATTGGTGAAATTTACACACGTTTTGAAAAAGCGGGCTTAAAAATTGTGGCTGCAAAAATGATGCACTTATCACAAGAAAAAGCAGAAGGTTTTTACGCTGAACACAAAGAACGTCCTTTCTTTAAAGATCTTGTTAGCTTCATGACATCTGGTCCAGTCATCGTTCAAGTTTTAGAAGGTGAAAATGCTGTCTTAACACACCGCGACCTAATGGGCGCAACTAACCCTGCTGAAGCAGCGGCGGGCACTATCCGTGCTGATTTCGCGCAAAGCATTGATGAAAATGCGGTTCACGGTTCTGATTCTGTTGAGAGTGCTACACGCGAAGTGTCTTACTTCTTCGCTGATAATGAAGTTTGTGCACGCACACGCTAAGAGCTGATTATGACTGAACGCACGAATCTTCTTGGATTAGATCTGAATGGTCTGGAAGCGTTTTTCGTCGAACTTGACGAAAAACCTTTCCGTGCACGTCAGCTTTTACAATGGATACATAAATATCGAATAACAGACTTTGCTGAAATGAGTAATTTGAGCAAAGCCTTAAGAGCAAAATTAGACGCTGTCGCTGAGATTAAGCTGCCGGAAGTGATGCACGAGCATGTTTCTCAAGATGGAACACGGAAATGGATTATCAAGTTATCCTGCGGTAATGCCATTGAAACGGTCTTTATTCCTGAGGGGAGTCGAGGTACGTTATGTGTGTCTTCACAAGTCGGTTGTGCACTGACGTGTACTTTTTGCTCAACAGCGCAACAAGGTTTTAATCGCAATCTGGATGCCGCGGAAATCATCGCCCAGCTATGGATTGCTAATGAAGCTTTAGGTAAGGATCCCAAAGGCAATCGTGTTGTCACGAATGTCGTGATGATGGGCATGGGGGAGCCATTAGCCAATTACAACAATGTCGTAACGGCGATGAATCTAATGCGAGATGATTTTGGTTATGGCATTTCGTGGCGACGGCTCACACTAAGCACGTCAGGTATGGTGCCAATGATTGATAAACTTCGTGAGGATTGTCACGTGAGTTTGGCTATTTCACTGCATGCCGCGAATGATGAGTTAAGAAATCAAATCATTCCGCTCAATCAAAAATATCCCATTGCCGAATTACTAGCGGCATGTAAGCGTTATGTTGTTGGACAACAGCGTCGTCACATTACGGTTGAGTATGTCATGCTCGATGGCATTAATGATTCAATACAGGATGCAAAAGATCTCGTCAGGATTTTAAAAGATATTCCCAATAAAATTAATTTAATTCCTTTCAATCCTTTTCCTGGCACGCATTACAAATGTTCATCACGTAATCAAATTGTGCGCTTTCAGCAATATTTGATCGACCAAGGTTTAGTGGCTACGGTCAGAAAAACAAGAGGTGACGACATTGTCGCTGCCTGTGGTCAGTTAGCAGGTGAAGTGCAAGATAAGTCGCGCCGTAGTGAACGCATGAAGGCCCAGGAGGTTGTAATTCATCGATGAGTAATCGTGTCAGTAATGCTTTAGTCGTGATGATGTTTGTTGTACTTACAGCGTGTAGCAGTAATGGTGGAACAAGAAGTCAATATGTAGCAAAGGATGCAAAAGCAGCTGATATCAATATGCGTCTTGGCTTGAATTACATGCAACGAGGCGATTACAAGATCGCACTTGAAAAGCTTGAGAAAGCGCTGAAACAAAATCCTAACCTACCCAGTGCGCACAATACCATCGCTCTTTTGTACCAACGCTTAGATGAAAATGAAAAAGCCGAAGAGCATTTTGAGAAAGCGATTCAGCAGGAACCAGATTATTCTGAAGCTCAAAATAACTATGGCGTCTTTTTGTGTCAGCAAGGCCGCTACGATGAGGCGGAGAAACGGTTCCTGAAAGCTGTAGAAAATCCGCTCTATTCAAGCGCGCCGCTTGCCTATGAAAATGCAGGGTTATGTACAGCAAAAGGGGGAGCCATTGATCGCGCTGAAGGTTATTTCCGTAAAGCATTACAGATGGTGCCTGGGCTACCCAAGTCTTTGTTACAAATGGCTGATATTAGCTATCAACAACAAAACTACTTACAGGCTAGGGCTTACATTCAACGGTTTCAGCAAGCAGCCAACTGGACGCCTCAGGCTCTCTTGTTAGGCATCAGAGTGGAAACCAAATTAGCTGATAAAAATGCCGTATCTAGCTACAAACTTATTTTGCGTTCTCGTTTTCCTGATTCGGATGAGATGCGTATTGTTAACCAAGGGCTTGTTGAGTAATGAGTGATTTGAATGACGATTTTGTGGTGAGTTCTAACAGCCCGAGTTTAGGGGCCCGACTCCAACAAGCACGTGAAAGCAAGAATTTGTCACTAGCAGAGGTGGCGACACAGCTGCGGCTCACCAAAGACATTGTCATGCATCTTGAAACGCAACAATGGGACAAATTACACGGGCGGACCTATGCCCGCGGATATTTCGCCAGTTATGTAAAATTCTTGGGCCTGCCCCAAGAAGAAATGCTGGCCGTCTTCAATGATGAATATAAACAGAGTGACAGTGAACCAAGGTTGGTCAAGCCGGTTGGTACTGAAGAACAAAAACCATTGCCATGGTTGATGATTCTCTTTTTTCTTGTCGGAATTTTCATTCTCTGGTCAGCATATCAACAATGGCAGTCCAATAGAGCGGCTGATGAAACAGCAACAAGCGAGTCCAGTGAGATCGTCACCGAGCAAAACGACATGGATGAGGCCAGCAATACAACCTTTAATGACGATTTGTCTCAATCAGAGCCAGAAGACTCATCAATCTCAACAATGAATGACTTGAACAATACAACCGAGTCAAGTGAACAAAATGATAGCGACAATAACATCACAGAGTCGGAAGACCTTGCTTCTGTTGAGGTGAATGAAGACGTTGAGTCTGTTACAAGTGCTGAGCCACATCAAAATATTCTTAAAATGTCTTTTTCTGGTGACTGCTGGGTTGAGGTAACAGATACAGCAATGAATACTTTACTCAGTCAAGTCATGCGAGCAGAACAATCTATCGAACTTAAAAGCGAATTACCTATGAAAATATTATTAGGTAAGGCCACTGTTGCTGAGGTGAGCTACAACAATCAACCTGTTGACTTGCAGCCTTTTACACAAGGTAATGTTGCAAAACTGACTTTAGGAGCTCAGTCATAATGGAAAACTCAACCGTTAATATTCAGCGAAGAAAATCTCGTCAAATTATGGTGGGGAATGTGGCTGTCGGTGGTGATGCACCTATTGCTGTACAGAGTATGACAAATACGGAGACAACAGATGTCGCTGCCACAGTAAGTCAAATTCAGGCATTACAAAAAGTGGGTGCAGATATTGTGCGTGTTTCTGTACCAACCATGGATGCGGCAGAAGCCTTTGGTAAAATTAAACAGCAGGTATCTATTCCTCTTGTCGCGGATATTCACTTCGATTACAAGATTGCGTTACGCGTTGCTGAATTAGGCGTGGACTGTTTACGTATTAATCCCGGCAATATTGGTAGAGAAGAACGTGTACGCGCCGTCGTTGACAGTGCACGTGATCACGGTATACCTATTCGAATCGGGGTAAATGCTGGCTCATTAGAAAAAGAGCTTCAAAAAAAATATGGCGAACCGACTCCCGATGCATTAGTTGAGTCAGCATTGAGACATATTGATATTCTGGATAGATTGAACTATCCCGATTTTAAAGTCAGTCTCAAAGCGTCAGATGTGTTTATGACCGTGCATGCCTATAGAAAACTTGCTCAGCAAATTGAACAGCCTTTACATCTGGGGATTACGGAAGCCGGTGGGCTTCGTTCTGGTTCTGTTAAATCTGCTATTGGCTTGGGTATGTTGTTGTCAGAAGGGATTGGCGACACCATCAGGGTTTCGCTTGCAGCTGATCCGGTTGAAGAAATCAAAGTCGGTTTTGATATTCTTAAAAGTTTGCGCATTCGAAGTAAAGGCGTGAATTTAATTGCATGTCCTTCCTGCTCGCGCCAACAGTTTGATGTGATCTCAACCGTTAATGCACTGGAAGCAAGATTGGAAGACATCACTGAACCGATGGATGTGGCTGTTATCGGTTGCGTTGTTAATGGTCCCGGTGAAGCTAAAGAAGCTGCTATTGGGCTGACAGGAGGTACACCAAACCTGCTGTACGTTGATGGTAAGCCAAACCACAAAGTCGAAAATGAAGCGTTGGTAGACGAATTAGAACAGCAAATACGTAAACGTATTGAAATACAAAAACAGCAAAAAAATATTAAAACAATTCCGATAAAGGATCTGAGTTAGACGTGGCAGAGATAATCCGCTCTATAAGAGGAATGAATGACCTTCTTCCTGAAACAACACCATACTGGCAGGTCATAGAAACGACCTTGAAAAATGTCCTTGCTGGTTATGGTTATCAAGAAATTCGTTTTCCGATTGTCGAAAAAACAGAGCTTTTTAAACGCTCCATTGGTGAAGTCACAGACATTGTAGAAAAAGAAATGTATACCTTTGAGGACCGCAATGGAGACAGTTTAACGTTGCGTCCAGAAGGGACAGCAGGTTGTGTTCGTGCTGCCATGGAAAACGGTTTACTGAATCAAACGCAACGCCTTTGGTACATGGGGCCGATGTTTCGTCATGAACGTCCGCAAAAAGGCCGTTATCGCCAGTTTCATCAGTTGGGTGTAGAAGCATATGGCTTCGATGGCCCAGATATCGATGCTGAAATGATTATGCTGACAGCGCGTCTTTGGAAAGCGTTAGGTCTGAAAGGTGTGACTCTCCAGATAAACTCACTTGGAAGTACTCAAGCCAGATTAGCTTATCGCGAAGTTTTAATTGCCTATTTCGAAAAGCACCAAGCTGAACTCGATGAAGATAGCCAAAGACGTCTACACTCAAATCCACTACGGATTCTGGATAGTAAAAATCCTGCAATGCAGGCATTAAATGAAGCGGCCCCCAAACTGATTGATCATTTGGATGATGAATCTAAGCAGCATTTTGAACAGTTATGTCAGATCCTCGATAGTGTTGGTATTGATTACGAAATTAATCCAAGGCTGGTCAGAGGTTTGGATTATTACGGAAAAACCGTTTTTGAATGGGTAACCGACCAGTTGGGTTCACAAGGTACTGTCTGTGCTGGTGGCCGTTATGATGGTTTAGTCGCTCAATTGGGTGGAAAAGGCGCCACAGCGATTGGTTTTGCTATTGGTCTGGAACGACTTGTCGCACTGCTCGAAGCAACCCAAGCATTACCGGATATTAAACAAACTGATGCCTACTTAGTCGCTGTCGGTGAACAGGCAATGGCACAAGCACCGTTATTAACAGAACGTTTGCGTGATGAACTTCCTGGCATAAAGTTGATTAGCCACTGTGGTGGTGGTAGTTTTAAAAGCCAATTTAAACGCGCAGACCGAAGCGGAGCGCGTTGGACACTTATTCTGGGAGATGATGAAGTGTCCAGCCAAACAATCGGTATAAAAACCATGGAGACAGGGGAGCAGCAGACCATAAAATGGGCTGATCTGCCTTCATTCCTCAGTCAATAATTATAACTAATACAAGAAATCTAAGAACTATGACACCTTTGAATATACCTGAATGGCAGTCTTTGGTCAGACACTATTCTGACCTGAAATTCGTATCCATGCGTGAACAGTTCGCGTTGGACTCAAGCCGGTTTGAACGATTTTCAATCAAAAGTGGTGATTTGTTACTGGATTACTCCAAAAACCGCATCACCCAAGAGACCGTAGATAAGTTAATTCAGTTGGCTGAAGCTGTTGAGCTACAAGACTGGATTGAGCGTATGTTCAAAGGTGAAGCGATCAATCACACAGAAGGTCGGGCTGTTTTGCATACTGCCCTTCGAAACCGAAGTAATATGCCTGTGATGGTAGATGGCAAGGATGTTATGCCAACGGTTAATGCTGTGCTTGAAAAAATGCGTAACTTTTGTGAGCAAGTACACAATGGCACATGGTTGGGCTTCTCCGGTAAGAAAATTACCGATATCGTAAACATCGGCATTGGCGGTTCTGATCTGGGGCCAGCGATGATTTGTGATGCGCTTGAACCTTATGGCATCGAGGGTATGGGCGTGCATTTTGTCTCAAACGTCGATGGTACTGATCTCAGCACAACTTTAGAAAAATTGAATCCTGAGACAACCTTGTTTGTTGTGGCTTCAAAAACATTTACCACTCAGGAAACAATTACCAATGCTCATTCAGCAAGAAATTGGTTTCTAAAAAAAGGGAAACAGCAAGATGTGGCCAAACATTTTGTTGCGGTTTCTACTAATGCCACAGAAGTAGCGAAGTTTGGTATCGATACCGCGAACATGTTTGAAATTTGGGACTGGGTAGGTGGTCGTTATTCACTGTGGAGTGCCATCGGCTTACCCATCGCCTTGTATACGGGAATGGGTAATTTTGAGCGATTGCTTGATGGTGGTCATCAAATGGATAAACATTTCCGTGAGCAGCCTTTAGCAGAAAATATTCCTGTCATCATGGCAATGCTGGGGATCTGGTATGTGAATTTCTTTAATTCACAAACGCAAGCCATTGTCCCCTATGATCACTCATTAGCTCGTTTTCCAAGCCATATGCAGCAACTTGATATGGAGAGCAACGGCAAGTTTATTAACCGTTCTGGTGCACGAATTAACTACAAAACAGGTCCTGTAATTTGGGGCACGCCTGGTACCAATGGGCAACATGCATATTTTCAGCTGATTCATCAAGGCACGCAATTAATTCCGGTCGACTTTGTTTTACCTGTGAATAGTCATTATCCAGAGTGTGACCATCAGTCTATTCTACTTGCGAATGGTCTAGCACAGGCCGAAGCATTGATGAAAGGGAAAACCGCTGAGGAAGTGCGTGCTGAGCTGGTTAAAGAAGGTTATGAAGGAAAAGAACTCGAAGCATTATTACCGCACAAGGTTTTCCCGGGTAACCGACCAAGCAATGTATTGCTATTCCCTAAATTAACGCCTGAGATGTTGGGACAGTTAGTGGCCTTGTATGAACATAAAGTATTTGTTCAAGGGGTTGTCTGGAATATTAACTCTTTTGATCAATGGGGCGTGGAACTCGGCAAGCAATTAGCAAAAGCAATCGTGCCAGAGTTGAAAGATGATGCTGATATTTCTGCTCACGATAGCTCAACAACGCACTTGATTAAACTCATTCGCGAGTTAAGACAGTAACAAAAATCGCTTAATATTCCCCCTGAGAACTCAGGGGGAATCATTCCTGTTCAAATTTATTAATGTTTCTTCTGTAATATTAGCCCAGAAAGTGGTGGTAAATTCAGCTGAATTGAATAAGGCCTATCTGACCAAGCCGTTTGTTCAGCTGAGATAATACTGGGGTTATGATAATTACTTCCTGCGTAGTACTCTGAGTCTGAATTGATAATAATTTCATACTCTCCAAGCTCAGGCACGCCGAGTCTATAATTATCTCGGGGGACTGGCGTAAAGTTAAATATTGCAATGATAAATTCTTCATCATTTTTGCGTAGATAACTTAAAATCGAATGTTCTCTATCATTGCAGTCAATCCATTCAAAACCTTGTGGCTCGAATTCGTGCTTATACAAAGCGGGTTGACTTTTATAGGTGATATTGAGGTCGGCGACTAATTTTTTTAGCCCTTGATGCACAGGGTAGTCCAGTACATACCAGTCTAAATCTTTTTCACAATTCCATTCACTGCCTTGACCAAATTCACATCCCATAAACAGCAGTTTCTTACCTGGGTAACTAAACATAAAGGTATAAAGCAGTCGAAGATTGGCAAATCGCTGCCATTCATCGCCCGGCATTTTGTATATCATCGGACGCTTACCATGAACTACCTCATCATGTGAGAAGGGCAGTACAAAGTTTTCTGTAAAAGCGTACAAGAGGCCAAATGTCAGATCGTCATGATGATAGCGGCGATGTATCGGATCTTGTTGCATATACTCCAAAATATCGTGCATCCAGCCCATGTTCCATTTCATTGAGAAACCTAAACCACCAATATCTGTTGGCCGTGAAATCATTGGGTATGAGGTTGACTCTTCTGCCGTGATAATACAGCCAGGATGTTCACTGTGTAGTACGCTATTCACATGTTTGAAAAACTCGATAACTTCAAGGTTTTCACGGCCACCATATTGATTAGGTAACCATTCTCCTTCTTTTCTTGAGTAATCGAGGTAAAGCATTGAGGCGACGGCATCGACGCGTAACCCATCGATATGAAACTCTTCCAGCCAATAAAAAGCACTGGATAAAAGGAAGTTAAAGACTTCTTTTCTTCCGTAATTGAAGATAAGTGTGCCCCAGTCTTGATGTTCACCACGCCTCGGATCCGCGTGTTCATAAAGGGCTGTACCATCAAATTTGGCAAGTCCATGTGCGTCTTTAGGAAAGTGGCCCGGTACCCAGTCTAAGATCACACCGATATCGTGCTGGTGACATAGGTCAACGAAATACCGGAAGTCATCAGGCTTACCAAAACGGCTGGTAGGTGCAAAATAGCCCGTGGTTTGGTAGCCCCATGAAATATCGAGAGGGTGCTCTGTAATCGGTAGCAATTCAATGTGAGTAAAACCCATCTCATTCACGTAGGGAACGAGTTCATCGGCGAGTTCACGGTAATTATAAAATCGCCCATCCTGATGACGCTTCCAGGAACCAAGATGCACTTCGTAGACAGAATGCGGCGTGTGCAGCCAATTACTTCGTTCACGAGTGGTCAGCCATTCTTCATCCATCCACTGGTGAGTGGTTGGTGTGCTGACGATTGAGGCTGTTCCAGGTCTTAGCTCACATTGTTGTCCGTAAGGATCCATCTTAAGATGTAAAGAGCCTCCTTGACGGCTACGAATTTCGAACTTATATAACTCACCTGGCATCAGCTCGGGAATGAACAGTTCCCATACGCCAGTGGCGCCTCTGACTCGCATTGGATGACGTCGACCATCCCACTGATTGAAATTACCAACCACACTGACACGTTCTGCGCCGGGCGCCCATGTTGCAAATAAGGTGCCTTTGATTCCTTCTATTTCATAATAGTGCGCACCTAGAATTTTATAAGCATGCCAGTGTTTACCTTCTGCAAAAAGGTGAAGGTCATAATCTGATATTTGAGGCATGATGCTGTAGGGATCATGATATGCGACTTGCTCACCATTATGGCGGTGGCGGTGAATTTTATAGGGCCATTTAATCGTTTCCTGTGGACCTTTCCATAAGAAAAAGTCACTTCCTTCAACACGTTGCATGGGTAGTTCGCCATCTATGAATGCCTTGTCTGTATCAGGCAAAAAGGCACGGATTTCGGCTTGCCCGGCGTTTTGATGGAGCCCTAGAACACTGAAAGGATCATGATGACGTGCTTCTATAATTTTAATGATGTCTTCATTCAAATTGTTGTCAAAAATCATCGTCATAATGTCCTGTAAATTTTAATTGCTGTATGTAGCTCGCTTGTGGCAGGCTAACAATATTACAGCACAAATAATAGGTTTTTTGCCGGAGAATTCATCTATGAGTGAAAACAATAGTACCCGTTTTGTCAGCCGTCTTACACGAGATACCTTGGCATTAATCTTAGCCGGCGGTCGTGGTTCGAGGCTTAAACAACTGACAGACTGGCGTGCTAAACCCGCAGTTCCTTTTGGAGGGAAGTTCAGAATTATCGATTTTCCTTTGTCGAATTGCGTGAACTCAGGCATTAGACGTGTAGGCATACTGACTCAGTACAAGGCTCACTCTCTAATCAGACATGTCCAGCAGGGCTGGGGGTTTATGCGAGGTGCGCTGGGAGAGTTTGTGGAGTTATTACCCGCGTCACAACGTAATGAAAGAGGCTGGTATGCGGGTACAGCCGATGCTGTATATCAAAATATAGATATTTTAAGAAACCACGGTCCGGAATATGTATTAATTTTAGCAGGCGATCATATCTACAAAATGGATTATGGTGATATGCTAGCTGAGCATGTCGCTCAGAATGCTGATATGACGATTGGCTGTATAGAGGTACCTATCGAAGAAGCCAAGTCCTTAGGTGTCATGTCGGTCGATGCAAATAGACGCATTGTTGCGTTTAATGAAAAACCTGATGAGCCGACTCCCATTATTGGGCGAGAGGATGTAGCGCTTGCATCCATGGGGATTTATGTTTTTAACGCGGCATTCTTGTACGAGCAGCTAATTAAAGATGCTGATACTCGCACTTCTAGTCACGACTTTGGTCATGACATTATTCCTAACTTGATTAAAAATTATAAAGTCGTTGCTTTCCCATACAAAGATGTTCAGGGAAATGACCCGGGCTATTGGCGTGATGTGGGTACTATTGATGCTTTTTGGTCAGCCAATCTCGAATTGATTGGTGTTACACCTGAATTGAACTTGTATGATGATGATTGGCCTATATGGACACATCAAGCACAACAGCCGCCGGCAAAATTTGTTTTCGATGATGATGACAGAAGAGGGATGGCCGTAGATTCGATGGTGTCAGGTGGATGTATCATCTCCGGCTCTACCGTTCGACACTCTGTGTTGTTCTCGAACGTTGAAGTTCACAGTTATTCATTAGTTGAAGATAGCGTTATCTTGCCGGATGTGACCATCGGCCGACATTCTGTTTTGAAACGAGTGGTCATCGATAAAGGCTGTGTTATACCAGAAGGTACAGTTATCGGTGTGGACTTGGAACAAGATGCAAAACGTTATTACGTCTCTCCTAATGGTGTGGTTTTAGTCACGCCAGAAATGCTAGGACAAAATTATCGTTATGTCAGATAAAATTAAAGTCGTACTATGCTGGCACATGCACCAGCCACAATATAGCGAGCCTATGGGTGGCATGTATCAGCTACCTTGGACGTATCTTCATGCTATTAAAGACTATGTTGATATGGCATGGCATCTAGAAAATGTGCCTGGTGCGAAAGCCGTGGTGAACTTTGCCCCGACGTTACTGGAGCAACTTGCCGATTATGATGAACAGTTACAGGGACGCTTCAAAGGTACGGGGCGGCTGAAAGATCCATTACTCATCGCATTAGATTCTCCCGTTCAGCCGGTGCATGCCGAGGAGCGTAAGACCTTGATTAATGCCTGCTTACGCGCTAACGAGGAAAAACTGATTCAACCATTTCCACATTTTGCCAAGTTAGTCAAAATGGCTCGTTGGTTGATGAATGACCCAGAGCGTCTTAACTATGTGAATGATCAGTTTATGATTGATATGCTGGTCTGGTATCACTTGGTTTGGATGGCCGAATCAGTTAGACGAAGCGATGTTCGTATTCAGGCATTGATGAAAAAAGGTCGTCATTATACATTTCATGATAGGCGGCAGTTGATGATAGTGATTGGTGAGCTCTTAAAAGATTTGCTTCCGCGTTATTGTCGTCTAGCAGAAACCGGGCGCGTTGAATTATCTGTCACACCTTATGCTCATCCTATTATCCCTCTTTTACTGGATATGAACTCGACGCATGAAGCCATGCCCGATGCTGATCTTCCTCTAGAGACACACTACCCTGGAGGTGAGCAACGCGCACATTGGCATATGGATGAGGGGGTGAGAGTCTTTGAGTCTTTCTTTGGATTTAAACCAAAAGGGTGTTGGCCATCAGAAGGCGCCGTATCTGAAGAGACATTAACCTTAATTGCAAAACATGGATTTAGTTGGGCTGCAACGGGTGAAAATGTGCTTCGTAACAGTTTAAAGCTCTCTGGTATGGCTGATGCCAGTATACATAAACCATACAAGCTACCCGGCACATCACCTGTATGTTTTTATAGAGATGATGGCTTATCAGACATGATTGGCTTTACCTATACAAAATGGGGCGCAGATGATGCAGTCAATGACTTTATTCATCACATTCAAAACATAAAAGCGAACACAGAAGGGGATGACGATAGGGTTGTTTCTGTGATTCTTGATGGTGAAAACGCCTGGGAGTACTACTCCTACAATGGCTACTACTTTTTACAGAGTCTATATCGAAACTTGTCTGAGCATCCCGATATTGAACTTACTACCTTTAGTGAGTGTCTTGAAAATGGTGTTCAAGCAGCTGAGCTTCCCAAAATGATGGGCGGTAGCTGGGTATATGGAACCTATTCCACTTGGATTGGTGACAAGGATAAAAACCGAGCTTGGGACCTACTCAGTGATGCAAAAAAAACATTTGATAAAGTACTGGATAATGAAACCTTTGAACCTGAAATGAAGTTGGCGTTAGAGCGACAGTTAGCTATCTGTGAAGGATCGGATTGGTTCTGGTGGTTTGGTGACTATAATTCTGCTGACAGTGTCAGTGATTTCGAACGTTTATATCGTCTCCACTTATCGAATCTTTATCAGATGCTGGGTGAAGTTGTTCCCCAGAAACTTTCGGAAGTTGTTTCTCAAGGTGGCGTCGGCGCAGAGCAGGGCGGTACCATGCGACGTGGAAGCTAAATAGTGGCTCAAGCAAAAGTATTTAATAAACGACGAAGCGGTATTCTCTTACACATAACGAGCCTACCATCGGGAAATTTAGGCACTGATGCCTTTAAGTTCATAGACTTCTTGTGTGCTTCGGGGTCTACCGTCTGGCAAATGTTACCTCTCGGACCTACCCATGAAGATGGTTCACCCTATCAATGTCTTTCTGCTCATGCGGGCAACAACCGGTTTATTTCACGCGACATACTCAAATCACAAGCCTGGGCAGAACCCGCTAAGCTAAACGACACGAAGATGTCCCGTCTGATGGCGACTGCATACCGACAGTTCATAAAAAATGCGACTGAGGCTGATAAACAATTATTTAATGAATTTTGTCAGGAGCAGCAATTTTGGCTGGATGACTACGTACTATTCCGTGAAATTCGCCATCTTAATCAAGCACGAGCATGGTTCGACTGGCCAGTTGAGCTGAGAGACAGACAACCTGACGCCATAAATAAAATCAAAACAGAACGTGACGAAGCTTTAATGATTCGTCGGTTTGAACAATATATTTTTTTCTGTCAGTGGGGGCAGTTACGCCAATACGCTAATGCAAATGGAGTGAAGCTATTTGGGGACATGCCCATTTTTGTCGCTCACGACAGTGCTGATGTCTGGGCTGAACCAAACTTATTTACACTTGATTCGCAAGGAGTGGCAACACGTGTTGCTGGCGTTCCGCCAGATTATTTTTCTGAGACAGGACAGCGATGGGGTAACCCTTTGTATGAATGGCAGAACCATATTCAACAAGATTTTGATTGGTGGAAACGACGATTAAAAACACAACTTGAGTTATTTGATCTGATACGTATTGATCATTTCCGTGGATTCGAATCCTGCTGGGAAATTCCTGCGAGTTGTGAAACGGCTATAGATGGGGAGTGGAAGCCTGCGCCTGGTGAACAGCTATTCGATTCCTTATTAGCTTATTTTGGTGAACTACCACTGGTTGCTGAAGATTTGGGCATTATTACTGATGAAGTGACCCAGCTGCGTGAGAGATATGGTATGCCAGGCATGAAAATTCTCCAATTTGCTTTCGGGGGTGATGCTTCAAACCCCTATTTACCTCATCATCAGTGTGAAGATAGTGTTACCTATACAGGTACGCACGATAATAATACAACGCTAGGTTGGTATCATCAGCTTGATGAACATACAAAAAATCATGTGCATGCTTATTTTGGCGAGACTGCAGAATCAATGCCTTGGTTATTCATTCGATCTGCCCTGAGGTCAGTATCCGAACTAGCGGTTCTACCTTTGCAGGATGTGTTATCACTTGATGGTAAACATCGTATGAATGTTCCTGGAACCATAGAAGGCAATTGGTTATGGCAGTTTAACTGGGATATGTTTAATTCAGATAATGCAAATAAGTTAAAAGCATTGAATATTTTGTATAGCAGATGCTAGCGACAACCATCAGTTGAAACGGTTTTATACCTCCCAGCATATTTGGATTGATAATACACTCGACCCTGATGAAATAACCTTAGGAATCACTGAGTTTTATCAGGATTTACTGGGTGATATTACTTATATACAAATGCCTACAACTAACAAAACATACAATGAGGCTGAGAGATTGTTTGTGATTGAGTCTTTGAAGTCAGCAACGGAGTTCTTGTCCCCCCTCACTGGCATGGTCACCAAACTAAACTTATCCCTGAATGAAACGCCAAACCTTATCAATCATGATCCATTTGGTACTGGTTGGATATGCCAACTACGAATAGATAAACAAGTAAAGCTTGAACAACAATTTATGACTTATATGGACTATGAATTGATGTTGGATGGATAAATAGCACCTAGTATGCTTGGCTTATCTGCGCCGGTAACGGCTGGAAGATTGCCCGCTTGGTGAGCTAATGTTCGCATGGCCAGCCATGAGAAGGCACAAGCCTCAACCCAATCAGGCGCAAGCCCTAATTTTGACGTTGTCTCTACGCTGATACCAGGCAAGTGTTTTCTCAAGGCATTCATCAAAACTTCGTTATGCGAACCGCCGCCACAAACATAGACGGCATCTGTGTCTTCCGCATAGGTAGTGATAGCGTCTGTAATTGAACGTGCCGTCATTTCCAATAATGTTTTCTGAATATCTTTAGCGGGAATCGCTTTATCAACCTGCGTCAGTATATTGGCTAGCCATTTCAGGTTGAAATATTCCCTGCCAGTGCTTTTGGGGATCGCTTGACCAAAAAAACTGTCCATCATGAGGATATCAAGTAACTCCTCATCCACAGTGCCATCACGAGCCCAATCACCATTTGCATCATATAAATCGAGATGATGCTGTTGGTACCACTCATCCATCAGAACATTACCGGGACCCGTATCAAAGCCGGACACTACGTTTTTTTTATCTTTCGGCAGGATAGTGATGTTACCAATACCGCCAATATTGGCGATCACTCTGTTTTCATTATGAGAGTGAAATAAAGCTTGATGAAAGGCGGGTACCAAGGGAGCACCTTGTCCACCCAGTACCATGTCACGCTGACGGAAGTCAGTGATTGTCGTAATGCCTGTTTTTTCAGCAATCACATTGGCATTGCCAATCTGCATACTAAACGGATATCGACAATCAGGTGCGTGAAAAACAGTTTGTCCATGACAGCCTATTGCGACAATTTGATTAGCTGAGATTTGTGTTTCATCAAGAAGTTGGTTGATTGCTTCACTATAGGCATGACCAAGTGCGACATCAATCTGTCCGAGTTGATGTAAATGTGTTCTCGCTGTCGCGATTAGCTGATGAAGGTCTCGCCTTAATTGCTCACTGAACGGATAGGTTTCCGCTGCAACAAGTTGTATTTGATCATCACTGAAGTCTGTGATCGATACGTCAATACCATCAAGACTGGTGCCAGACATGACACCAATATATAAGCTCATAGAATTTTAATGTTGGTTCATGGCCAGTGTAGGGACCTTGAGAGAGTCCAACTGCACAAGTAGAGTCTGTGACTTTTGTTTAAAATCGGCCATATACTTAGCATTGAGAGGCTCAGCCTTTGGTAAAGCAACCGTAAGAGGGTTGTGATGTACACCATTTATACGGAACTCATAATGTAGATGGGGTCCTGTTGCCAAGCCACTCATTCCAATGTAACCAATCACTTGTCCTTGCTTTACTCGTTGGCCACGTTTTAATCCTGATTTGAATTTCGACATATGAGCATAAAGCGTTGTGTATTTACCACCGTGAGACAAGATAATTACACGGCCATAGCCACCTTTATTTCCAATAAATTCGACTTTACCATTGCCTGTGGCCAAAATTGGTGTGCCGGTCGGGGCCGCATAATCGACACCACGATGAGGGCGACTCGTTTTTAGAACAGGGTGTTTTCTATTAGGATTAAACAAAGAACTGATTCGACTAAAATGAACAGGAGTTCGGGTAAATGTCTTTCTCATACTCTCACCTTTTGGGGTGTAGTAGTGAGTATTACCCTCTGTATCTGTATAACGGACAGCCCGAAACGTCGTGCCTCTGTTCGTAAATTCAGCGGCTAATATATCGCCATCATCAAATTTTTGTCCCTCAAGATAGTCTTCTTCGAAAATGACTTTAAAACTGTCACCTTGACGAAGATCTAAAGCAAAGTCGATATCCCATCCAAAAATATGTGCTAGTTCCATCACTAGTTTGTCTGACAGACCAGCTTTTAAACCTGAGCCGAATAGTGAAGATTCAATTTCTCCGTAGACTTGTTTTTGACGTTTTTCCGTTTCTTTGGTCAGTGTTTCTGCTTTGTATCCATCATCAGTTACTGTTAGCTGCAAGGTTTTAATGGGACTGAAAACAAGTTCAAGCTGTTTTAATTCTGTATTGCCATCGTTATCAGTACTCAGACCAAAGCGAATTTCTTGTCCTGGTTTTAGGTTTAATAGCGGTTTTACCGCTTTCCCTGTCTGAGCGACATTGAAAACATCTCGAGCTGACAAGCCAACTTTAGGAAAAATCAGTGACAGGTTGTCTCCAGATTGAACTGTAACCTGCTTCCATTCTATGGATGAAGTAGTGAGTGTTTCATCCGCTGGAGCTTGGATGTCGTTATCATCGTTTGATTGGTCTAGCTCAGAAAGATGAGCTTTTTCAAGTGCGATTCGCTCGAGCTCAGCAGGATCTGTAACAGGTTTGTTCTCTAAATCAGGTACCTCTACTAAGTCAGTTTGAGGGTTATTGTTTAGTTCTGTCGTTGGAGGGGTTAAGGTGATTTGCGTTGTTTGCTCTGTCAGGGAATCAGACGTTTCAATACGTTCTTTACCAATTTGGCCTGGCAAGTTGATTGTTTGTGATTTGGTATCTGTATTTACTGGGGTGCTGGTGGCAAGAACCATACTGGTCACGAAGACGCCAACGATGCTTGCTATGGATAAGGTGATGAAGTGATGTCGTTTGCCATGGAATTTTTTGTCACTTGAGAACAGTCTTGATTCAGCTCTGGAGTTCAAAAGTCTATTACGTTTCATATGCAAACTCTTGGTGAAATTAAAAATTCTCCCAATTCTCTCAATATTTGATCAGAATTGGAACCCCTTATTTTATGTATGTTGTGATAATATTGCCGACCTCATAAAACACAAGAACTTGGAGTAATCTAAATGATGCCTGTAGATGATGCGATGCTTGAAATTCGTCGTGGTGCGGAAGAAATCTTAGTTGAAAGCGAGCTTGTCGAAAAATTATCATCAGGTAAACCACTGCGAATAAAAGCTGGGTTTGATCCTACAGCACCTGATTTACATTTAGGTCACACTGTCCTCATCAACAAACTACGTCAATTCCAGCAAATGGGACATACCGTAATTTTTCTGATTGGAGATTTCACTGGACTCATTGGCGATCCAACTGGGAAAAGTGCAACTAGGCCACCACTGACTCCTGAAGAAATTGAAGAAAATGCCAAGACATATAAAGAACAGGTGTTCAAAATCTTAGACCCTGAGAAAACGGAAATACGTTTCAACTCTGAATGGTTTAATGAAAAAGGTGCTGACTTCATGATTAAGTTGGCAGGTAAATTAAGTGTGGCACGCATGCTTGAACGAGATGACTTCAAGAAGCGCTTTAAAGCGAACCAGTCTATATCGATTCATGAGTTTCTTTATCCATTAGTACAAGGTTATGACTCTGTCGCACTGGAAGCTGATGTCGAGTTAGGTGGAACAGATCAGAAATTCAACTTATTAATGGGGCGTGAATTACAGAAAGCGGAAGGACAGGACTCTCAAGTCGTGATCATGACACCATTATTAGAAGGCTTGGATGGTGTGAAGAAAATGTCTAAGTCTTTGGGTAATTATGTCGGTATCACAGAAGCCCCTGGCACAATGTTTCAAAAGATTGTGTCTATTCCAGACTCACTCATGTGGCGTTGGTATGAACTACTATCATTTAAGACTATTAAAGAGATAGACAGCTTAAAAGAAATGGTAGAACAAGGAGCAAACCCGCGTGATGTCAAAATTGAGCTGGCACGTGAGATCGTTGCACGATTTCACGGAGAAGAAGCGGCAGCCAATGCACATAAAGGCGCAGGTAACGTCATTACAGAAGGTGAAGTGCCAGAGGGAACACCAGAAATAGAAATTGAACTGGATGGTCAGGTCGAGCTGGCAATTGGAGCCGTGATTAACAAAGCCAACCTAGTGGCTAATTCAGCACAAGCTAAAGACATGCTTAATAATGGCCGTGTGAAACTTGACTGGACTGTTGTAGAGCCCACTCTCCAATTGAGTGCAGGAAAGTATCTTATCCAAGCAGGCAAAAAGAAAATTGCATGGGTGACGCTTAAATAAATAATAAGCAGAATGCATTTCTGCAAAGCGGATATTCTGCTCTATACATAGATATACTATGCGAATCTCTAGCTTAGCATGCAAAAAATCAATTAAAAAAACACAGTAATTCAGACATCTACGTCAATAGAGATGTCAAAGGGAAAATCTTCCTGTTGACGTCTCCTCAATTCACTGTAGAATGCGCTCCTCTTGCTGATGAGGGAGCCTTTCGGGGCTAAGTAAATCGGCAAATGATTTAAAGTTTACGCCGTAACAAAAACGTAAAAATTAAGTTGACAGTCAGGCAGAGAGCTGTATAATTCTCGCTTCTTTGTTGCAGCGAACATCGGCAACAAAACGCTCTTTAATAAACTGGTATCAAGTAATTTGTGTGGGTACTTACGTTAGGTCACTAGAAGATCTGACGCTTAGTATTTACATGCTAACGTC